>NZ_JARWOV010000257.1 GCF_029868855.1 Nocardia carnea
TTTCCCTTAACCGGGCTCTTCATATTCTTTAGCCTGCCGCATTCATGGCATTGGCCTGTCTGGGGGGGCCTTGGCCCCGCCGGATCGTCGAGGGCGGCTACCCGACCACACTGTGGGCGCGCCGCGCGGCCTCGGTCGAACCGTATGCCGATACTGCGGCGAGGGTGGCCGAAAGCCCGGCCGCGCTGGCCGCCGAAAGCGATCTGGTGTGCCTGTGTGTGGTCGGTGACGCGGATGTCCGGGAAGTTCTCGAACGCGAGGACGGTATCTTCGCCGGCTTCGCCGCCTCCGCGGCCGGACGCACCGAGCGGCCCGTGATCGCGATCCACAGCACCGTCCATCCGGACACCTGCCGCGATCTCGCCGGGAAAGCGGCCGACCGAGGAATTTCGCTGATCGACGCACCTGTGAGTGGCGGTGCGCCGGCTGTCGAGGCGGGGCGGTTGCTGGTGATGGCCGGTGGCGATACCGATACCGTCGAGCGCTGCCTGCCGGTGTTCGGCACCTATGCGAACCCGGTGGTGCACCTCGGCGAGGTCGGGGCCGGGCAGACCACCAAACTGCTGAACAATCTGCTCTTCACCGCCCATATGGCCACCGCCGTGAGCACGCTCGCACTCGGCGAGCAGCTCGGGGTGAGTCCGCAGCGTCTCGGGGAGGTCATCGGCAACGGTAGCGGGAACAGCTTCGCGCTGAGCCGCATCCTGGCGGGCGGTGGATCCCTGGATCCGATCGCGCAACATGCCGGCGACCTGCTGCGTAAAGACGTCCGGCTGATCAGTGAACTCGCCGCAGCGGCCGGGGCCACGCCCGGGGCCGTTCTCGATACCGCCGACGCGACCTTGGCCCTCATGGGCAAACCGCGCTGACCCGGGGCGGCCGCGGTCGCGATACTGCGCCCGCGGCAGCGGGACCGCAGCAGCCCGCTCGGGCGCCGGGAAGCTCCGGCGTCCACGATCGAAGGAGAACCGAGTGCGTATCGGATTCGTCGGCGCCGGCCGGATGGGCGTCCCCATGATCCGGCGCCTCGTGGCCGCCGGGCACAGTGTGCGCGCCGTCGGGCGCAATCCCGCCACCCGCGAGACGATCACCGCCGCCGGCGCGATCACCGTCGGCTCGGCAGCCGAGGCGGGCGAGCCCGCGGAGGCGGTGGTGATCTGCGTTTTCACCGATGACCAGGTCCGCGAGGTCTGCCTCGGTAGCGGTCTGCTCGACACCCTGCCGCGTGACTCGGTACTGATCCTGCACACCACAGGCAGCCCCGATACCGCGACCGCGATCGGCGCGGCCGCCGGCTGTCATGTGGTCGACGCCCCGGTCAGCGGTGGCCCGCACAATATCGCCGACGGCGCGATCACGGTGTTCCTCGGCGGGGCTCCGGAAGCTGTCGAACGGGCTCGGCCTGTCCTGGCGGCCTACGCGGACCCGGTACTGCCGGTCGGCGCCCTCGGCAACGGCCAGCGGGTCAAGCTGGTGAACAACGCGCTGTTCGCCGCCCAGATCGGCTTGGTCACCGAGGCCGTCCGGCTCGCCGGGCAGTTGGGTCTCGCCGAATCGGAAGTCCTCGCGGCGCTCCCCCACGCCAGTAGTTCGAGCCGCGCGGTTCTCAGTGTCGCGGCCAAGGGTTCGGTCGCGGCGTTCTCCGAATCGGTCGGTGATTTTCTGCGCAAAGATGTCGCGGTGGCCCGCGACCTCGCCGGGCAGCTCGGCAGCGATCTCGGTCTCCTCGACCCCGCCATCCGCGCAGCCGTCGGACCCGCCTGAAGACACACGTCGGGAAGGCGTTGGCCCCACCGAGCGAAGACAGCGACCGGCACATCGGCCGCTCGCTACCACCGGCTGTCACCGGGAACTTCCGGCCGCTCCGTTCCCTGCTTCGGATGCGTGGCGTGCTCCATGAATTCGTGCTCCGGTATCCACCCACTCGCTTGACCGCTGCGAGGTCGGGCGAGGAAACCGGCGACGGCGGCAGCAGCAGAGCCGTGCAGCCATCGGACAGGATTCGTTTCGCTGTGCTCCGCCCGCACGCACATCAATGTCGGCGCCGTGTGTCAGCCGCGCACGTGCAATCCGAAACCGGTGCGGCCGGTGGGTTCGAGGCCCTGTTTCAGCTGGAGCGAAGGGATCTCGTAATCCCCGAAGTTCTGCCGGCGGAAGGCGATCGGCTCGGTGGTGTCCAGGGTGAGCAGGCGACGCTCCCAGGCTTTGGCGAGGTCCGGGTAGTCCGCCGCGGTCATCCGGTCGGCACCGTACGACACGAACGGCGGCAACACGTCGATGCCCGGGTAGTACAGGATGCCGTGGTGGATCGGGAAGAGCAGATCCTCGACGGGACCGTTGATCCCGCGGGCGGAGTAATGCGATTCCTGGCCGCCGATGGTCACCGACAGCAGCGCTTTCCGGCCCACGAGGGTGCCTTCGCCGTAGCGCTCGCCGTACTTGATGTCGCTGTGCTCGCCGACGCCGTACGCGAAGTGGTAGGTGAACACCCGATCCACCCAGCCTTTGAGGATGGCCGGCATCGAATACCACCACAGCGGGAACTGGAAAATGATCGTGTCCGACCACAGCAATTTCTCCTGTTCGGCGCGGACGTCCGGGGTGAGGTCTCCGGTATCGAAAGCCCGGCCGGAATCGCGGACGACCTTCAGCGGGTTCGAGGCGGCGGGGCCGTAGTCCGCGGCGTCGACGACCGCCTTCCAGTTCATCGCGTACAGATCGCTCACCTGCACCTCGTGCCCCGCCTTCGCCAGCGTGGTCACCGCGAGGTCCTTGAGGGCACCGTTGAGCGACTCCGGTTCGGGGTGGGCGTAGACGATCAGCGTTTTCATGACGGCTCCTTCGGATCGGGTGTCTTCGATCCTGGGCGCCCCGGCGCCCGGCGTTCAGGGGCGCCGCTTCCATCGGACCGGGCTTCCTGGTATCGGCAGGACCACCTTCGCCGGCGCGGGCGCGGCCATACTGGGGACATGGACGATCTCGCGGGATTCCTCCGGACCCGGCGCTCCCGAGTCGACCCGGCGGCTGTCGGTATCCCCGCCGACGGGCATCGCCGGGTCGAAGGATTGCGCCGCGAAGAAGTCGCGCATCTGTCCGGAGTGAGCGTCGACTATTACGTGCGCCTGGAGCAGGGCCGCGCTACCCAGCCCTCCGAACAGGTCCTCGACGCGCTCGCCCGCGTTCTCGGCCTCGACGAGACCGAACGCGATCATCTCTACCGGCTCGCCCGGCAGCGCCGCCGCCGCGCGAAGACACCGGGCGGGCAGGTCCGCCCGGAGGTGCTCCGGGTACTGGACCTGGTCGCCGGCGCGCCCGCGCTGATCATGAACCACCGCCTGGACGTACTCGCCGGCAACCGCCTCGCCGGGCTGCTCTACGGCCGGCCGATACCCGGCCTCAACACCGCCCGCCACATCTTCCTGGAGGAGGCGGAGCGCGGCCTGTACGCGGACTGGGAGACCTGCACCCTCGACGCGGTCGGGCATCTGCGCCTGGCCGCGGGTAAATTCCCCGACGATCCCGGCCTGGTCTCGCTCATCGGCGAACTGGCGATGGGCAGCGAGCGTTTCCGCCGCCTCTGGGCCCGGGCGGATGTGCGCGCCCGTACCCATGGACGCAAGGCGTTCCGGCACCCGTTGGTCGGACTGCTGGAACTGCACCAGGAGAATTTCGCCCTACCGGACGAAACGGGTTTGGAGCTACTGGTTCTCTCCGCTGTGCCCGGCAGCCCCGCCGCGGACGGGCTGCGCCTGCTCGCCGGCCTGGACGCGGACAACAGCGCCGCGGATACCCCGGCGACCACTCCGGTGTTCGAGTAGTTTCCCACCGGTCCGTACCCCGCAACCGCGGCATTCGAGACGCCCTCGGACCTTCGCGGCGGCCGGCGCGTTCGCCCGTGGAATGCCTGGATCGCGCAGACTGCAGAACAACAACCCGCTGAGCAGAGGCATCGCGATCAGCGGCAGCAACGCGATCTGCAACGAGGTGCTGTCGGCAAGATGGCCGAGAACGGGGCTCACCAGCCCTCCGATGCTGACGGTGAGTCCGAGGGTGACTCCGGCCGCGGTACCGACCCGCGAGGGCAGGTAGTCCTGGGCGAGGGTCACCTGCAGTGAGAACGGTACGTAGAGCCCGACCGAGGTCGCCGCCACGAAGAGATAGACACCCGGACCCGGCACCCACACCACAGCCGCGATCGCCCCGGCGGCGAACAGGTACGACCACCGGGCGACGGTCACTCGGTCCCAGCGCACGGCCAGGGACCCGCCCAGCACCGACCCGAGCACACCACCGAGGTAGAGCACGAACAGCGCCACCGTGCCCGCGGCCGAATTTCCACCCATACGCTGCTGGACGTACAGCGATATGAAGGTGCTCAACCCGACGAAAGCGATCGAGCGGAACACCACGGCCAGCGAGATCCGCCCGAACGACGCGATATCGTCGCGACCGGCCGGCGCGAACTCCGCGATACCCGCGGCCCGGTGCTGTTGCCGCGCCCGCAGGACCGGCAGGGTCGCCGCTGCCCCGGCGAGCGCCGGCACGAGCAGGAGCGGTGTCCAGCTCGATCCCCCGGCCGCGACTGTGGCCGCGACCAGTACCGGTGCCAGCGCGAACCCGATATTGCCGCCCGTGGCGAAGTACGCCATCGAGGTGTGGCTGCCCTGGCTCGCGGCCCGCGCGACCCGGGCGGATTCGGGATGGTAGGCCGCCACCCCGATCCCCGATATCGCCACACACACCAGTGTGAGGGCGTACGACCCGGACAGCCCGCTGACCGCGATTCCCGTACCGGCGACCACCGTGCTCACCGGTAACAGCCATGCCATCGGCCACCGGTCGGCCAACGCACCGAATACCGGCTGCACCACCGAGGACAGCAGCGATGCCGCCAGGACGATGCCCGACGCCGCAGCGTAGGTGTAGGAACGCTCGGCGACGAAGACCGGTACGAGCGCGGCGACCGCGCCCTGGTAGAAATCGACGCAGGCGTGACCGGTGGACAACAGCAGAACGGCGGTGTTTCGGCACACGAACACCATGCTCACAATCCGGGCACCCGGCGCGCTTCCGATAAACTGCCATTCTGTAATGGAAATCCGCCATCAGCCGGTCGCGCCGACCCGCGCCCAGTTCCTCTGCTCCGGCGCGCGGATCGACGCCCACCGCCACGACGACCACCAGATCATCTACGCCGGCCGCGGCGTCCTTTCCATCACCACCGACGCCGGGACCTGGGTCGCCCCGGGCACGCACGCCATCTGGGTGCCCGCCGGGACCGTTCACGCCCATCGCGCCCACGGCGAGCTGGAGCTGCATCTGCTGGGCCTGTCCGCCAGCATCAACCCGCTCGGCCTGACCTCGCCGACCGTCCTGATGGTCGGTCCGCTGCTGCGGGAGCTGATCATCGCCTACACCCGCGACACCCGCGAAAGCCCCGAACGCGCTCGCCTGCGTGCGGTCCTGCTGGACCAGCTCCGCAGCTCACCCCAGCAGCCCCTGCACCTGCCCAGCCCCACCACGCCACTCCTGCGCGCGGTGTGCGCCCTCCTCATCGACAACCCCGGCGACACTCGCACCCTGACCGAACTCGGGCGGGCGACCGGGGCCAGCGACCGCACCCTGTCACGACTGTTCCGCACCGATCTCGGAATGACCTTTCCGCAATGGCGGACCCAGCTACGCCTGCACCACGCCCTGATCCTCCTCGCCGAAAACGTCCCCGTCACCGCCGTGGCGCACCGCTGCGGCTGGGCGTCGGCCAGCGCATTCATCGATATCTTCCGCAAGACGTTCGGCCATACCCCCGGCACCCACCTCCCCGGCCCACCGCCGGGCAGAGCCCCAGCGGCAAGCACCCGAAGTCAGAGGGTGTCCCGGTCGAGCTGATGGCGGAACCAGTCGGCCACGAAATCCGTGCGTTCCGCGGCATGGTTGTAGATGGTGTGCTCGCCGTCCTCCCACACTCGCAGCGACGAGTCGGCCGAAAGGTCGAGGAAGGCGCGCTGCTGATCCAGTGTGATCAGCGGGTCGGCCTCGCCGTGCAGCACGAGCACGGCCGCTGATGTGCGGTCGACCGCCGGATCGATCCATAGCGTACGGAAGGTGTCTGCGACCTCATCGTCGCTGCCGACACCGAGCAGGGCTCGCGCCTGCTCACCGGCCGTCCGGAACGGTGCGGGTTCCGGTCGCGAGGGTGCGCCGTTGACACAGCATGCGCCGAAGCGACTGTCGTGGAGGGCGGCGCGCGCGGCGATCAATCCGCCGAAGCTGTTGCCCCACACCCCGGCCGGGCCGCCGCAACCGGTACGTTCGTGCACGGCGTCCAGCGTCGCACTGAACGCCTCATCCACGCGCTCGTCCAGGTGTAGACCGTTGAAGATCCGTGTTTCGCCCTGCCCGGGAGCCTCGAGCAGAACGGCGGCCAGCCCCCGCCGGGTGAGGGCTCTGGCCTGCCGATGGTAGGCAGGTCCCCATCCACTCTGCCCTCCCACGATGATGACCGTCGGGGCCGGGTGGTCCGTCCGAGGACGGATGAACCACGCGTTGCAGTGGCTCGACTTGTGCGGGATCGCCAGTCGTTCGATACGCAGTTCGGTATCGAGATGGGCCGCGTCCTCGTAGGCCCGCGACAGCCGGCCGTACAGAGAGCGCTTGGCGGCGTTGTCGAAGTTGTGGGCCATCTGAGCGGCTACCAGCGCGGCCGCTGCCCACCGGTAGCAGTTGACCGCCGTCTCGATATTGCCGTGCTCGACAGCGGCCGTGGCCCGGGCGAGCTGGGCTTCGGCGAGTGTGGCCGCGGTGCCGTCCCAGGCTTGGGTGGCCGGTGCACCGGTGAGTCGGGTCGCATCCCAATGATCCATGCCGTAATCGAGCATTCGGGTCAGCGTCATGGAACGCAGGAGTGCGGCCCGTGCCTTGACGGCGTCTGCCGGTTCCTCGGTTTTTTCCGTGAGTTCGGTCATGAGGCTCCGATAGTCGAGGGCCGGACCGGCATCAGCTGCGGTCGAGCGGGTGGACGGGGTCGGCGGCGACGATCGTATTGCGAAGACTCCCGAGCCCTTCGATGGTGGCGACAACCTCGTCACCCTCCTTCAGCCACGGGTAGGCCTCTTCACTGTGTGTGCGGGACAGCTCGAGGAGGCAACCCGTACCGCACGTGCCCGATCCGATGACATCTCCCGGCCGGACCTGCGTACCGCGCGAGGCATACGAGATCATCTGCGGGAACGACCAGTGGACATCGGCCCAGTTCGCCTCGGTGTAGAGCCGGCCGTTGACCGTCAGCGTCATAGCCCTGTCGAAGCCGTTGCCCGCCGCGAACGGAGCGAGCTCGTCGGCGGTCACCAGGTAGGGTCCGAGGCCGGTGGCAGTGTCCTTACCCTTCACCGGACCCATGGACAGCGTCATCTCGCGTTGCTGCACGTCACGACCACTCCAATCGTTGAGGACGCAGTAGCCGACGATGTGATCGGCTGCCTCCTCGACGGTCAGGTTCGAGCCCGCCTTGCCCACCACCGCCGCCACCTCGAGCTCGAAGTCGAACTTCGTTGCTCCCGGGGTCATGGGGATCTCACCGTCGCCGCGGAACGCGTATGGATTGGAGAAGTAGAAGACGGGAATCTCGTACCACGTGGGGTCCATCTCGAGTCCACGCCAGGCCCGACCGGCACGGACGTGTTGTTCGAAGGCGTAGAAGTCCCGAAAGGCGGGGGGCGTCTCCAGCGGCGAAAGGATCCGCACCTCCACGGGATCCACTTCCTCGCCGGAAGCCGCGGCCTCGCGTCCGGCGGCCAGCAATGTTTCTTCGCCGGACTCGATCAGCGGGAGAAGGTCGGTGTAGCCGTGCAGGACTCGGAAGCCGGTGGCGGCGACGACCGCTACTTGTACCACACCGCCGGCGCGGGCGAATCGAACGAACTTCATTTCACGACCTTCTCTTTCGTGGCAGCGCCCTTCGCTCCCGCTTGGTTGTGCGTCCACCGCTCGTAGCTTTCTTCGGTGAACCCCGCGGTCCCGTACTTGTCCACCGAGGCGCGGATGGCGGCCATGAGCTCATCTGCCGGAGTTTCGATATCGATGGTCTCGACGAACGGCTGGCGTGCCACCAGGCCGGTCCGCCAATACACCTCGGCCCGATTGCCTTCGGGGTCGAAGAAATACACACCGACGGCGTTGCCGTGGGACACGATCATGTCGAATTCGGTCCCGTGTTCCTGTAGCTGGTGGTACAGCCCGAGGAGATCATCGAACGTCTCGCAACGGAACGAGATCTGCTGGATCAAGCGGCCGTCGCGGGGCACGTCACGCCCCTTCGCGAGTAGGAGCTCGTGGTGCTCGTCGTCGGGACGAGCGGACAGGAAGTAGTTACCGAGGGCGGGGTCGTGATCGGTGACGACCAGCCCGAGCACCTCGGTGTAGAACGCGAGCTGTCTGCCCACGTCGAGGCAGCGGATGCCGACGTGACCGAGCTCTGCGACCTTCCGGCGCGGGGAGTCGGTGTGCGCGTACATGGAGCATGTCCTTTTCAGCAATGAGTGATCGATGTCCTCGACCCGCAGATATTCTGTTCAGCAGACTACGTTCTTGTCAATAGAACACCCACCATCATCTCCGCATACACTGTTCTGCACAACAGAATGATCTCGGTGGGTTCGTGATAAAGTGCGACCGCCACCGGGCGTGGTCTTCATTCGTCTCATCACCGTGGAGGGCACCGATGTCGGCGCTGGCAAGCTATCCGATCGAGTCGGTGGAGAACGCCGCCCGGGTCCTACTGATGCTGCGCGGCCAACGCATTCTCCGTGTGGCCGAGGTAGCAGCCGAGTTGGGCATCGCCCGGTCCAGCGCCCACCGCATGCTGACAACCCTGCAGTCCCAAGGGCTGCTGCGCCAGGACGGCACGACGCGTGGCTATGCAGCGGGCCCGCAGCTCGTGCAGCTCGGTATCGCGGTCATCGGCGCGAACGACCTACGAGCCGAGGTGCGGCCGACACTCGAGCGGCTGTGCCAGGATATCGGCGAGACAGCGCACCTGATCGTGCTCGACGGCACGACGATCGTGTTCTTGGACGGTGTCGAGGGGCGATTCGCGATCCGCGCCGCGGAACGGACCGGCGACCGGGCACCCGCGCACGCGTCGGCAGCGGGCAAGGTGCTGCTGGCGTCGCTGACCCGCGAAGAGCTGCGGGAACGATATCCGGGGAGCCGTATCCAGGGCGGTACGGCCGAAGCGGTGACCAGCCGGCGCAAGCTCGAAGATGCACTCGAGACCGTCGGCCGGCAAGGTTACGCGGTGAATCTCGGCGAGAGCGAGCTGGGTCTGCATGCCATCGCAGTCCCCGTTCGCGATGCGGCAGGCAATGTCCGCGCCGCCATCAGCATCTCCGGGCCGTCGTTCCGGCTGACCGAGGACAAGCTGGTCGGTCACGCTCATGCGTTACTCGAGGCGACCGACCGGCTCAGCGGCGCTCTGACCTAGCGGCCGTCTCCCAGGTCGACGCCGGCCAGGCCGGCGACAGTGTCGGCCGTAGCGAGGCGAGCAGTGCCGACACCCCGGCGGGTTCGGACGCCGAACCGAGGACGTAGAAGTCCGGGCGAACCAGTACTGCGATGACACCGGCCTCCTTCATCCACCGACTGAACATCTCGCCGTCCTCATGAAGCCCCTCGGGGGAATTCACCACCACCGATCGCAAGCCGATCGAGTTCCCGAGCTCGGCGACCGCCGCACCCGCAGCCGCGTCGAGTTCGGCAAGGCTGAACAGGGTGAACCCGTTACCGAGGATGTCGTCGGAGCGGCGAGTCCTGCCATCGGCTGTACGCAGCCAGGGCTGGACACCCAGACGGCCGGCCAGC
Organism: Nocardia carnea; assembly: GCF_029868855.1. GTDB lineage: Bacteria > Actinomycetota > Actinomycetes > Mycobacteriales > Mycobacteriaceae > Nocardia > Nocardia carnea_A. The sequence goes on from NZ_JARWOV010000257.1 coordinate 9,859, forward strand.
GGGTCACCGGCGCGAAATCCGGCCCCGACCGGCGGCTGGAACGGCGGTGGCAGTTCGGTCGCCGAGCGCAGGGTCTCGCGGCGATGCGCCGCGCGTACCGGATCGGTCTCGCAGACGACGGTCCCGATCCGGATCGACTCCTCGATGTATGCCAAGACCTGCGGCCTACGCGAGGCGGTGTACAGATCCAATAGCTGCGGGTCCGCTGCACCACTCAGGACAAGGTCGAGAATCCAGGCGAGCGTCGCGGCGTCGCGAATACCGGAACTCATACCTTGTCCCAGGAACGGAGGCATGACGTGCGCGGCGTCACCGGCCAACAGGATCGATCCGGCGCGGAACGTCTCCGCCACAATGGATCTGAACTGGTAGACGGTCTGCCGGATCAGCTCGCCCGCGTCCGGCCCGATCCATGGCCGCAGCAGCTTCCACACAGTGTCCGGAGTCGCCATCTCCGCGGGATCATCACCGTCCACGAGCATGAACTCCCAGCGATAGTATCGCTGGGCCACCCGGCCCATATGGTTCGGCCGCTCGGGGTTCAGAACCTGTCCCGTGTGCGGAATATCGAGGGCGGATGCACCGGGCTTCGGGCGGATATCGGCGACGAGCCAGTCCCCACGGAAGCCCAAGTCCTCGGCGCCGATGTCGCACAAGTCCCGTACCACGCTGTTCGCGCCATCAGCGCCGACGACGTAGCGAGCGGTGACGACGCTACCGCTCACCGATGTCACCGCGACGTAGTCGTTGTGCTGCCGGAGGTCGACGACGGCATCGCCGAAGCGGAGGTCCACGGTGGCAATCTCACGCACCACCGCGTCGATGACGTCCTCGAGTTCGGGTTGGTAGAAGTGATACGAAGCGTCCCACCCGGACGGGGCGGCCCACTCCCGCGGAAGCCGGGCGAGGACCTCCCCGCCGGAATCGAGAAACTCGTACAGTCGCGCCGGATCGGCGATACGACCGACCGCGTCGGCGGCGCCCATCGCCTGGAAGACTCGCATGATCTCGTGGTCGAAGTGACCGGCACGCGGCGTCTCGTACCGGCCGGAACGCCGTTCGCACACGATGACGCGGTGTCCCGCCCTACCGAGCAGGGCGGCCAGGCTCTGGCCGACAGGGCCGTACCCCACGATCAGGACGTCCGCGTCCAGAGAATCGGCAGAGATGGTGTGGGGGTCCCCGGAAGGAGTCATGTGCTGCGGCCTTTCGCCTTGCGTCATCGATCCGTGGCGCGGCCGGCGGGCCGCGCGGGACTTGCACCGCGACAGCGGTCGAGTGCGAGTATTCGTCATTCTGTTGAGCAGAACATAGTCTGTCAAGCAGAGCTATGCCGTCAGGATTCCTCCCCAGTCCATACCGGCGGAAACCCTTGCGTGGATCGGGGATGTGTTCTATCTTACAGATCGCGTTCTGGTGAACAGACAGCCGATAGTCGCAATTTCGTGCACCTCGACTTGTCCGTCCCGCTCCACAATCCACTGGCCGACACATGAACGGGATGGTTTCGACGATGGGAAGCGCAGTAGCGAACGCGATCGACCAGGCACTTTCGCGCGGCGAGCTCGGCCTCCAAGTCGCGGCGTACCACCGGGGTGAGCTCGTCATCGATATCAGTGCGGGAAAAGCGTCGCACTACGGACACGAAGTCGACTCCGGCACGATCTTCTGGGTGGCCTCCGCGGGGAAGGTGTCCACGGCGACCGCCCTGCACGCGCAGGTGGAACGGGGGCTGCTCGACTACGACCAGCCGGTGGCGTCCCTCTGGCCGGAGTTCGGCACGCATGGCAAAGAGTCGTCGACGGTGCGCGATGCCCTCACCCACCGCGTCGGCCTCTCCGACTTGCCCGGCGATGCGACACCGGAATTACTCGGCGACTGGGAGTGGATGGTCGAACGTCTCGCACGTTCGGCCCCGAGCGATGATCCGGCCCACCGGAACACCTATCACGCGCGCACCTGGGGATACGTCGTGGGGGAGATCGCCCGGCGGGTGGACCCAGCGGGCCGATCGTTCGAGAACCTCGTTCGCGAGGAGGTCCATGCACCCTTGGGAATCACCGAGGTCTGGCACCGGCTACCGGAATCGGCGCAGGCAAATGTCGCCGTGGTCCAGGGGGAGATTCTCAATGGGGATCCGGCGAAGTTCACCGTCACCGCCGACCACGAGATCAACACGGCCGCGTACCGAGACCGGATCGATCCGAGCGGGGCGTGGGTGACCGCACGAGGGGGCGCACGCCTCTGGGCGCTCTACGCCCAGGGCGGCGAGCTCGGCGGAAAGCGCCTGTTGCCCGCCGATCGCGTCGAGACCTTCCTGACACCTCGAGGATGCATCCACCCGGCCGGTTCGATCGCGGGCCCACGAGCCGTCATCGGAACGGGCGGACTGATGGTGGGCTCAGCGCTACCCGCATGCGATGAGATCTTGGGTTTCCGAAGCAGTCGCGTCCTCTGGCACCCCGGCGCCGGAGGAGCCCTCGGGTTTGCCGATTTGGATGCAGAGCTCGCCGTCATGATCTGCCACAACGAGTTCTTCGACGAGCGCCCACACCCGCAGCACCCGTTCGCGGATCTCGTCCGCGCCGTGTACGCCGATGTCGCCGGGTGAGCGCGTCGACCGGTAGCCGGAATGCCGACCGGTTCAGTTCGATTCGGGCCAGTTCGGGGACCGGCCGAGCATGCGCAGGATTCGGTCGAGCGCGGTACCGGCGCCTGTATCCGGGAGTGCGTGCGCGAACGGGGATTCCGGGCTGTCCCGCTCCGGACCGTCGGGGATCTGCCCGACGATCCGCAACACCGGTTCGGCGCAGGCCGGGTCCAGTTCGTAGTCCTGCCCGACGGCCCGCGCGAGATCCCAGCCGTGGACCACGTAGTCCACCAGATGGAATCCGATGGCCTGACGTCCGGGCACGGTGACACCGGGACCGAATTCCGGCATGGCGAAAAGGCGCTCCGGCACACCGTCCGCCGCGAAGGCTGCCAACACCTCGTCGACGGATTCGGCGTACTCCTCGCTCGTCCGCGGTCCGGGCGGGCGCGGCTGCCACAGGGCGAGATCGCCTCCGTCGCCACGGGCCGCGGCGGCGAAACCGCGGTGCTGGGCGGCCATATGAGCCAGGAGGTCACCGATGGTCCAGGCAGCGCAGGGGGTCGCGCGGTCGAGCAGGTCCGGGGTCACGAGTTCGGCGGTTTTCAGGGTGGCGAGCACGGCGGTCCGGTCGAGCTCGCGAAGGTCTGTAGTCATGCCCGAAATAGTAGGCTTCCGCTTATCATATGTCCATGCTTACTAATTCGGACCCACCGAACGGCGACAGATCAGGGCACACCACACCCGGTAAATTCGGCTCATGGGATCAACGGACCGTCCGGACCTGGCGGCAATGCTCGCGCCGCTGACCCGCACACTCATCGCCATGGAACGCCCGGTCCTCGAGGCATACGGGTTGACCATGTGGGCCTACAGCGTGCTGGTCGCGCTCAGCCGCGGCCCTGCCCGAGGCCAGGGTGTACTCGCCAACGAGATCGGTGCGGACAAAACCCGTATCATCGCGGTGCTCGACGATCTGCAGGAACGCGGACTTCTCGACCGCACCCCCGACCCGGCCGACCGCCGCGCCCGGCTACTCGAGCTCACCGCCGAGGGTCACCGGGTCGTCGCACAGGCCCAGGCCGAGATCCAGTCCCGTGAAGAGCAACAGATATTGAAGCATTTGTCACCGGCCGACCGTCGCGGATTCCTCAGCGCCTTGACCACTTTGGCCACACTTCCCCACCAGCAGGACGGAAATACCCGCGAAACCGGTTGAGCGATGGCCGGTGAACGGAGTCGGGGCGAGCAACCACACGGCTCCGGCACAGTCCCGGGCTCGTGTTCGGCCCCGCCGGAGTGGGTTTCGCAGCCGCTCCGACCGCGACCAGGTGGGCTCGGTCGACAGAACCGCACAGCCCGAGCCCACCCGTTGCCGGAGATGATGGAGAACTGATCGATAAAAACACAGCGGACCGGCATCACCTCGCTTTCCTGCTTTCTGCTCGACACCGGGGACACCACTTCCGGGGCGGACCACGTTCGCGAGCCCGCATCGGATCCGGCCGGCGCCCCCGGCACCGGGATCGCCGCCGTCGGCGAACCGCAGACTGCGGCCGCGAACAGGACACCGTGCACAACCGCGGCACCCATCGAACTCGGGCAGCCCACAGCGCTTCGTCGACCTCGGCGAACAGCTCCTCGATATCGGGATCCAGAGCGAGTAGCCGAGTGTGCTCACCCGACAGCTCCTCGATACCGACCGGGATACTCACGGCCGACCTCCTACGTTCGGTGCCGGCCAGGCCTGTCAGACAGTGAGCGCCTGACGCTCCTGGTCATGCCGGGCGATCTCGATCTTGCGCGGTTTGGCCTTCTCCGACACCGGGATCACCAACCGCAGCACACCGTCGCGATAGTCGGCACGGATCGCCTCGGTATCGAGGTTCTCGCCGAGGAACAGCTGCCTGCTGAACACGCCGCGGGTGCGCTCGGCGGCGAGCATGGATCTGTTCGCATCGAGTTCCGGGCGCGAAGCCCGCACGGTCAGCACGTTTCGTTCGACATCCAGGTCCAGCGATTCGGGATCGACACCGGGCAGGTCCAGTTCGACGAAGAATTTGTCGCCGTCGCGCCAGGCGTCCATCGGCATCGCAGCCGGATGGGCAGGAGTGCCGAACACTTCTTGCGTCAGACGATCCAGGTCACGGAAGGGATCGGTACGCATTAGCATGGTCGCCACCTCCAGCTCACTCCATTCACTGTTGAAGAGAACTAAGATTATCTGTGCCAACAGGCACAGATATTTTTTAGCACTCCGGTGAGCCGAGTGCAAGACCTATAAGAGGAAACCTGGTGGTCAGAGATGCGACGGCCCCGTGACCACGATCGCCACCGGCCGGAATCGGCGGGGATTCCGGGGATGGCCGGGCACGGTCGAGCAAGGCACGCCCGTCGCCCGGATCGAATCAGCGCGGACCTTCGCCACTCTCCCGCAACACCCGCAATGGGGCGTGGTTGGCCCAGCCCTCGTCCGGCCAGTTGAACCAGCCGGCGGAGGCCGAGGTGCCGCCGTCCGGGTGCAGGGTGGTGCCGGTGAGATACGCCGACAGCCCGGAGGCCAGGAAGACCGCGCAGTGGGAGATATCGGTGAGGCGCCCGGCCCGGCCCATCGGAATGGCGACCTTCACCCCGTCCGGGTCCATCATCGCGTTGTCACCGGTGCCGATACGCTCCAGGTTCGGCGTGGGAACGAAGTCCGGGGCGATGTTGTTGACGCGGATCCCGTCCGGCGCCACCTCGATCGCGAGCGTGCGCGCGAACTGTTCCACCGCGGCTTTCGCCGCCGAGTACACTGCGAAACCCGGTGCGGCGCGGTGTGCTTCGATGGTGGTGATATTGATGATGCTGCCGCCGCGCCCGCCCGCCCGCATCAGCGGGACCGCCAGATGACAGGCATGCAGCACATGGGTCAGGTTGGTGCGCAGCAGCGCCTCCCAGCCCTTGGGCCGAGTTTCGGTGAACGGGGCCCGGAAGGTACCGCCCACCACGTTCACCAGGGTGTCGAGCCGGCCCCAGCGAGCCCGGGCGGCCGCGAAAAGGGCCGCGAGTTCGGCGGGATCACGCGCGTCGCCCTGCTCCACGAGTGCGTCGTGCCCGCGGTCTGTGAGAGCGGCCCGTAGTTCACCGGCGGCCGTGGGGTCGATATCGAGGACCGCGACCCGGACGCCGTTGTCCGCCAGATCGGTGACGATCGCGCCACCCAGTCCGCCCGCACCACCGGTCACCACGGCCACGGTGCCCGCGAGACCACCGCGTTCCTCGAACCAGCCCATTCGATCGTCCTTATCCGTCGATGTAGGTCGCGCCGAACTCGGCCAGGAAATCGAGCGTGATGCCCGGGTCGAGAGTGTCGTGCACACCCGCCCTGGTGGAAATCACGATCCAGTCCACCCCGGCGCGCGCCAGTTCACCGAACGCTTCCCGATGCGGGCCCGGTTCGGCACCCGGGCCGGTGAGGCCGGTATGGCTGTAGGAGTACACGAGATCGATATGATCGGATCGCCCCGCATCCGCCGCGGATCCGCGTATTTCGGCGATCTTGCGGGACAGTTCCGCGATCCCGCCGAGTTCGGGGGTCCGCGCGGTACTGCTGAGTTCGGCACCACCGGACATCGGAATCCACCCGTGCGCGGCACGGGAGACCCGGCGTCGGCTCAATGCCGAATTACCGCCGATCCAGATCGGGATCGGCTGCTGGACCGGGGCCGGGCGGGCCTGCACATCGCGGGCACTGAAATGTTTGCCCGTATAGCTGAACGGCTCTCCCTTCCAATGCAGCGGAAGCACGTCGAGCGCTTCGTCGAACAGTGTGTTGCGTTCGTCGAAATCGACTCCCAGCGCATGGAACTCACCTTTCAGATAGCCGGTGCCGATTCCCAGGACCGCCCGGCCACCGGATAGTTTGTCCAGGGTCGCGGCCGCCTTCGCGAGCAGCATGGGATTGCGGTAGGGCGCCACCGACAGGTAGGTGATCAATCTGATCCGCTGGGTCAGCGCGGCCGCGTAGCCCAGGGAGACGAATGGGTCCAGCGTCTGATGCCCGCCCGCGCCCAGCCAGCGTGCGCCGGGCGCCGGATGCTCGCTCAACGAGAACCCGGCGAAACCGGCCTTTTCGGCCGCCACCGCGACCTCGCCCAGCGGCCCGGCATCGAGGACATCGCCGTCCACACCGCCGGTTTCCGGGTAATGGAAGATGTAGCGCATCACTGCCTCCGAATCTGCGGGATCCGCCCTAGCGGCCCCTTTTCACCTCGTTGAACGGCACGTCGCGGTCGGCGGCGTACTCGCGAGGCATACCGAGGACACGTTCGCCGATCACGTTGCGAGCCATCTCGGTGCTACCACCGGCCAGGCTCCAGGCGGCACGGAACAGATAGTCGGTGCCGATCTTGGCGGTATCGAGCGGGTCACCGGGGGTATGGGTCGCGGCATCCGCACCCGCGACCTTCACCGCCATATCGGTTTGCAGCCAGGAGTTCTCGGCACTGAACAATCGCGTGATCGAGCCGGCCGCCGGCGGTAGCTCACCGGCCACGATGCTGCGAGTGATGTGGTCGATCAACTGGTCGCGAACCACCATCATCGCGCGGGCCTCACCGATATCCTCCCGAACCCGGGCATCGTCGAGCCTGCCGAGCCGGCGGGCTATGTCGAGGATCGGGGACTCCTCGCCGCCGAGGTGCGGGCGGGCGCCGCTCATATACGGCGAGGTCCCGCCGATCGCGGCCCGCTCGTGATGAAGCAGCCGCGAGGTCGCCTCCCAGCCGTTGTCGACCTGTCCGATCACCGCATCGTCACCGAGCGTGACGTCGTCGAAGAACTCCTGGCAGAACTCGGTGGAACCGGTGACCTGTTTGATCCGCTGGACGGTGACCCCCGGCGCCCCGATCGGCACCAGGAACATGGTGAGTCCGCGGTGTTTGGGCACCTCCCAGTTGGTGCGGGCCAGGCACAGCCCGTAGTCGGCGGCGTAGGCGCCGGAACTCCAGATCTTCGAACCGTTGAGGATCCACCGGTCGCCGTCCCGGTCGGCGCGGGTGGTGAGGCCCGCCAGATCGGATCCGCCGCGCGGTTCGGACAGCAGTTGCACCAGCAGTTCGTCGCCGCGCAGTACCGCGGGCAGATGCTCGCGCTTCTGCTCCTCGGTGCCGAGGTCGAGCAGGGTCGCCGCGCAGATGGACAGCGTGGGCACATTCAGGATGACCGGCATCTCGTAGGGATAGGACTCTGCGGTGAATGCCGCCTGGTGTGCCGGGGTGAGACCGAGTCCGCCGTATTCCTTCGGGAAACAGATTCCGGCGAATCCGGCGTCGTACAGCTTGCGCTGGAGTTCCCGAGCCCGGTCCCACTCCTCTTTGCTGTCGGGCGGTGCCTGCCCAGGGAGGGCCGGGGGAAGGTTGTCACGCAACCAGTTCCGGGCGCGCTCACGGAATTCGGCGACGGGTTCCACATCGGTGGTCATGGCGGTTTGCCTTCCAGGAGGTGCGTCGCGCTAGGCGGCGGCGACGAGAAGATCGGTGATCCGGCGGCGGTGTTCCTCGGGTGTGCCGTAGAGCGCACGGCCCAGTCCGATCCGCCGCAGATACAGATGCAGATCGTGCTCCCAGGTGACCCCGATCCCGCCGTGCAGCTGTACACAGTCCTGCCCGATCACCGGAGCCTTCGCGCCCACATACGATTTCGCGACACTCACCGCTTCGTCCGCGGTATCCGGATCGTCGTCGCAGGCCGCGGCCGCGGCACCGGCGGTCGCCCGGCAGGCCTCCAGCCAGGTCTTGTTGTCGGCCATGCGATGTTTGAGCGCCTGATACGAGGCGAGCGGCCGGCCGAAGGTGAATCGGTCGTTCAGCCATCCCAGGGTGGATTCGACCGCCACCTCGGTGGCGCCCACTGTTTCCGCCGCGGTGAGCACTGCGGCGGTGTGGAATTGGGCGCGTACCGCGGCGGTGGCGGCCGCTCCGGTATGTGTTACCGCGGTCGCCGGCACCACGACCCCGTCGAAATCGATACGGGCGGTGCGCCGGACCAGGTCCAGGGTCCAGGTAGGGGTTACGGTGACGCCGGGGGCATCGGCCGCGACGAGCAGCTGCACCGGGCCGTCGGGGGCGTGCGCGGTCACCAGGAAGTGGCCGGCCTGGTCCCCGGATTCCACCCGGTCCTTGATCCCGTTCAGGCGGTATCCCGCGCCTTCGGGCGTCGCCTTCACCCGCGCGCCCACTTCCCCGCTCGCCGTGTGCATCACCTCCATGCCGCGGCCGGGTTCGTAGACCGCCCACGCGATGACCTGCTCCCCCGCCGCCACCGCCGCGATCGTGTCACCGAATCCCGCACCGGCACTGGCCAACCCGGCCAGCACCGCGTTGGTGGTGACGAACGGCCCGGGCGCGCAGGCACGGCCCAGCTCGCCGGCGACCAGCGATAATTCGGTGAGCGGACGGCCGGAGATGGAGCCGCCGCCGTGTTCCTCGGCGACCAGCATGGCGGTCCAGCCCAGTTCGGTGGCCGAGCGCCACCAATCGCGGTCGAATCCGGTTTCGGCCTCGCCGAGTGCGCGTACTGTCGCCACCGGAACGGTCTCCGCGAGGAATTCCCGGGCGGTCTGCTGGAAGAGCCGCTGGTCAGCGGTGAGATCGAGGGTCATGTTCTCCGGTCCTCCGGTTGACGCACGGCACGGCGTGTGGAAATCTCATACTCACAGATGAGAGTTATATTCTCAAATGCGGAAGTCAACCGGCGGAGCTGCTCGTGGCGGTAGGAGCCGGCGGAGCGAAGGGAACCGTCACGTGAAAAACTTCCAGGATCTGGACTTCTTCCTCGGGCAGGAGCTGGTCGCCGATCCGTACCCGTATTTCGACGCGCTTCGCGAACAGTGCCCGGTGACCCGGGAGAAGCACCACAACGTCATGATGGTGACGGGCTACGACGAGGCACTGGAAGTTCTCAACGATGCCGAGCGGTATTCCTCCTGCATTTCGGTCACCGGCCCGTTCCCGGGCTTCCCCGCCCCCATCGACGAGAACTCCGATGTCGACGCGCTGATCGCCGAACACCGGGATTCGCTGCCGCTCAGTGACCAGCTGCCCACCCTGGACCCGCCCACGCATACCGCGCATCGCGGCCTGCTCATGCGGCTGATCACCCCGAAACGCCTCAAGGAGAACGAGGAGGCGATGTGGGATATGGCCGATAAGGTGCTCGACGAGTATCTGGCCGCCGGGAAGGGCGATATGATCCGCGATTTCGCGGGCCCCTTCACCCTCTACATCATCGCCGACCTCCTCGGCGTACCCCAGGAGGATCAGGAGGAGTTCCTCAACGCCCTGCAGCGCGACCCGCACCGTAAACAAACGGTCGGCAGCACCGAGGGCGAAGGCGGCATGTCACACAACCCGATCGAGTTCCTCTACGGGAAGTTCTCGGCCTATATCGAGGACCGCCGGGCCGCCCCGCGCAACGATGTCCTCACCAGCCTCGCGGAGGCCACGTTCCCCGACGGCAGCCAACCGGAGGTGCTGGATGTGGTGCGCGTTGCCGCCAACCTGTTCTCGGCGGGCCAGGAAACCACCGTGCGGTTGCTGTCCTCGTCGCTGAAGATGATCGCCGAGGATCCGGAATTGCAGCGCTGGCTGCGCGAAGACCATGAGCGGATCGGCAATTTCATCGAGGAGATGCTGCGGATGGAAAGCCCGGTGAAGGGCGATTTCCGGATGGCGAAGACGAACACCACGGTAGGCGGTGTGGATATTCCGGCCGGAACGGTGCTGATGCTGTCCAATGGCGGCGCCAACCGCGACCCGCGCCGGTTCGAGAACCCCGGCACCTTCGACCCGCAGCGGTCGAATGCTCGCTCCCATATCGCGTTCGGCCGTGGTATCCACACCTGTCCCGGCGCTCCGCTGGCGCGTGCCGAGGCGAAGGTCGCGATCAAACGCCTGCTGGAACGCACCACCGATATCCGCATCGACGAAAGCGTGCACGGTCCGGCGGGCGCTCGGAACTACACCTACCTGCCGACCTTCATCCTCCGCGGAATCACCGCCCTGCACCTCGAATTCGACCGTACGGAAGGTTAGGTCCATGAAGGTCATCGTCGACGCCGACTCCTGCAAGGGTCACGGGATCTGCACCACCCTGTGCGCGGAAGTCTTCACACTCAACGATTACGGCTACGCCGAAGCGGTCGATACCGAGATCCCCGAGGACCTCACCGAGGCGGTGCAGACCGCCAAGGACGCCTGTCCGGAATGGGCTATCAAGATCGTCGACGAGAGCTAGCCGCGCGCGTTCCCGACCGGCCACCGAGAGCCACCGGAGGTGTTGCGCCTGCGCGCTACCGGCGCGGGCGCAGTGTGGCGTTCGGTAGGGGTGGAGCCGGCAGTGGCGGCAGTTGGCCGGCCGGGAACTCGCCGAACAGGGCAGGTTTGCCGGCATCTCGCGGGTCGGCGGGTTCGAAGCCGAGCTCGGCCTGGTAGCGGCGCCGGTACTCGACGATCTCGTCGTGATCGCGTCCGATGAAGTTCCACCACATCACGATCTGCTCCCGCAGCGGGACACCGCCCAGCAGGACGACGCGGGCTTCGGTGTCGCCCGCAGTGATGATCAACGTCTCGGAGCCGGGAGGCACGTAGACCAGCGAGCGATGGCCGACAACAGCCGAGTTCACGGTGACCTCGGTGTTCTCGGCGAGGACCGCGTGCTCGAAGTCTGCTCGTACCGGGAGCCGTACCGAGGCACCGGGCTCGAGGATCAGTTCGGCACCGAGCAGATCGGGTGTGCGCGTATCGACCGGGGAGACCGACCCGAGCAGCGCGCCGAGGAACACGCGTGCCGTGGCGCCGGGAAGTGTCACCGGCTCGGGCGCGTAGTGCGCGAACGCGTTCTCGCCGAACCGCGTCCCGTCCGGCAGCGCGTACCACAGCTGCACGCCGTGCAGGGTGCTCGTCCCGGGGTCGCTGAGCTCCTGATGGGTGATACCACGGCCCGCGATCATCAAGTTGAGCTCTCCCGGCACGACCGAGGCCGCGTTACCGCCGGAGTCGAGATGCTCGACGCGTCCGGTGAACAGCCAGGACACCGTCGCGAGCCCGGTGTGCGGGTGCCGCGGCATCCGCATACCCCCGGTCACCGAGACGTCGTCGGGACCGTAGTGATCCAGAAAGCACCACGCCCCCACCAGCGACCGCTGCCGCTGCGGGAGGGTCCGGTACACGGTCATCTCCCGCACGCCGCCGAGCGGCACGACGCGCGGCTCGAGGATCTCGGGCGCCGTACACGGCTGCCCGTGATCCAGGACTTCCAGACCGGGGCGGGTGTCGTGGTCGGTCATCGAACGATCTTCCCTTCGGTATCGCGGGGACGCACAGAATGCCCGCTGAGGATCGAGATCCGGTTGAACGCGTTGATCGCGACCGCCACCCACTCGGCCGCAACGAATGCCTCCGCACCGAGAACCGATCGGGCGCCCGCGAGATCGGCCTCCGAGTCTTCGGTGGTGGGGAGCAGCGTGGCGGCTTCGGCGACCGCGAGCACCGCCTGTTGCCGGTCGTCGAACAATCCGGCCTCCCGCCATACCGGCAGCAAGTCCAGCTGCTGCTGCGCTATCCCGGCCCGTCTGGCCTCGCGCGAATGCAGATCCACACAGAATGCGCACCGGTTGATCTGTGATACCCGCAGTTTGATGAACTCGGACTCCTGGACCGAGAGCCCGCGCTGCGACGCCGCCTCGCGAATCGCCGACGCGAACGCGTTCGCAGCCTTCCACGCCTCGGGCATCACCCGGTCCAAGGACGGACGCATCGTGTCTCCATTTCCGCGGTGACAGCACACCCGTCCTCCGCTCTCCGGTACATCTATCGTGGCGCGTGCCCGGCGCTACCGCGTATTCGAATCGACCGCTTGTCCGACCTCGTCGACAACCGTGACCCGGCCGCCGTCGCCGGGATCGGGATCGGGAATGATCGCTTCCGGGTCGACGAGGTAGACCTCGTGGCCATCCAGCGTGAGCCGGCGCACGACCTCCAGCAGCATGCGCCTGCCCACGTCGTCGATCGAATAGACCATGGTGAGATCCAAAGCCACCGCCGGCTCTGCGGGCGCAGTCTCCACTACCACTCGAACTATCCGCTCGGCAGCGGCAAAGCCGATTCCACCTTGCAGTTGCAGGACCCTGATCGCGTCCGGCCCACGACCGACGACGTGATCGGATCGCACGACCGCGCGCGCAGCGGCCGGGACCTCCATCACATGCAGACCCATATCGGCGGAGAACCGTTCGAACAGGGACACCCCGCGAACACTGTTCCCGTGCGAGTCCAGTCGCGGTGAGAACGTGGCGATGCCGATCTGCCCGGGCAGCGCGCCGATGAGACCCCCGGCCACCCCGCTTTTCGCCGGAATACCGACCTGGGTCGCCCAGTCACCGGCCGCGTCGTACATTCCGCAGGTGGACATGACGCTCAGCACCTGACGCACCACCGGTTCGGATATCACCCGCTCACCCGAGACAGGATTGATCCCGCGGTTGGCCAGCGTCGCGGCCATCACGGCGAGATCTCGCGTGGTGACGAGCACGGCGCACTGGCGGGTGTAGCCGTCGACGACGGCCCTCGGGTCCTCGGTCAGGATGTCGTGGCTGCGGAGCATATGCGCGATGGCGAGGTTGCGGTGCGCATGCTCCAGTTCCGACGCGCACACCGCCTCGTCTATCGTCAGCCGGCGACCGGCGAACGCCGAAAGGCCGTGGATCACCCGCTCCACGCGCTCTGCCGGAGTCAGTTCCGGCGCACCGGCCAGCGAATGCGCGGTGATCGCGCCGGCATTGATCATGGGATTGTAGGGGCGCCCGGTATCGCCTTCGAGGGAGATCTGGTTGAAGGCCTCTCCCGACGGCTCGACACCGACTTTGGCGAGCACGGGGTCGAAACCGCGATCGGCCAGTGCCAGCGCATAGGTGAACGGCTTGGAGATGGATTGGATCGTGAACTCGGTATCGATATCGCCGGCACCGTAGATCGCGCCGTCGACCATGGCGAAGACGGCGCCGAGGCGCTCGGGGTCGGCTGCCGCGAGCTCGGGGATATAACCCGCCGTCTCTCCGGAGGTGTCCGGCGCGACATCTCCGAGTGCCTCGGTCAGATAGTCGGGAACGACCGACCGCATTCGTGCGCCTCTCTGTGGATATGCGACCTGCTGCGCTGTGTCGTCAGCGTTGAGCTCGTGGTGTGCCTTCCTGATGCTCGTCGACGCCGGACCGAACGGCGACACCGCAACGTACGCGCGCAGATCTCATGCCCCGGCTCCGGTAGCGCCTGTGACCAGGGCGATGTCGGTAGGTGTCGGCCGGCGGGACACACCCCCGGCCGCGACGAATTAATAACCGTGCGTCCGCCGATTACGGGGGCACAGCGGGCACACCCGCCCGACGGTGAGGTGTTTGCGCATGCTGTCCGCCCGCCCCACG
>NZ_JARWOV010000258.1 GCF_029868855.1 Nocardia carnea
GATTTCAGAGTGGCAGGTGCCCCCGCGGCGGCGGCTGGACCGGGGCCCCCCCGCGCGCCCCGGGGGGGAAATGAGGGGGGGGGGCGGGGGGGGCGCGCCGGGGGGGGGGCCCGCCCCGGGGGGGCACCTGCCACTCTGAAATCCATGAGTGCCCCGCGTACCTCGCCGAGCCGCCCGTTCCGGGGCAGGCGCCGGGTATCGGCACGTCCGGCCGGTGAACCGGGTTCGCTTGCCCTACCACCCGACCGTGCCCGGGTATTGCTCTACGTCGCATTCCGGCCGGCGGCGTTCGCCCTGGCCGCCATCGTGGTCGCGATGCTCGCGACTCTGCTCACCGCCGGGAGCGACCTCACCGGTCTCAGCGGGGCCGTCGCCGCGGGCTGGCTCGCAGTACACCAGGTGCCGCTGACCATCGGTACCACCACCATGGGCTTGCTTCCCGTGCTGGCCACGGCGCTCGTGATGTGGGCCGCCGCCCGGGAAGTCGTGGCGGCCACCGATTCCGACCCCACCAGGTCCGAGATCGGCTGGCTGTTCGGTGCGGCGGCCGGCGGCCCGCTGCTCATCACCGCCGTCTGCCTGGCCGTTACCGAAGATGCGTCGGGATCCATTGCCTTGCAACGGCCCAACCCACTGGCGGCCTTCGCCTGGGTGCTGGTACTTCATCTGCTCGCTGCCTTCGGCGGGATGGTCTTCCGGTGCCGGGAGCGGATTTTCGACCGCCTGCCCTACGACGCGATCGCCGCCGCATATGTGGCCGGGCGGGCGGTGCTGCGGTTACTGGCCGCCTCGGCCGTCATCATCGTGGCCGGGCTCGTGGTGCACTGGCCCCAGGTCGGCGACACCTACGGTGGCGCCGCGAATTTCGTGGATGTGCTCGGCCTGACGTTGCTCTCGCTGGTGTATCTCCCCAACGCGGTGATCGCCGGGGTGGGCGTCATCGTCGGCCCGGGGGTCCAGTTCGGCGACGCTTCGGTCGGAGTGTTCACAGTGGTCGGCGGTCCGGTCCCGGCAGTTCCCGTGCTCGCGGCCGTGCCGACCGGACCGGCGGCATTCTGGTGGGCTGTTCTGCTTATCGTGCCGGCGGCGATAGGTGTGTACGCCGGGGTGGAATCGGCCCGGGTGAGCTACGACCGGCCGGCGGCGCCGTGGGCGCTGCTCGCCGCTGCCGGGATGGGAAGTGCCGCACTCACCGCCCTGGCCGCCCTGTCCGGGGGCGAACTGGGGAATTTCGGTCGGCTGGGTGTCGAATTGCCGATTTTCGCGCTTGCGGTATTCGCCTGGCTGGCAATCCCCGGATACGCCGGTCTGCTCTACGCGCGGACCTTCCTGATCTCGTTCCCGACACCCCTGCTGCGTCATCCGGACGCATTGTTCGATCCGGCGGACGCCGACGATTACGACGACCCCGACGACTATCACCCCGGTTATCCGGAGCACGTGGCCGCGTTACCGGCCGGAAAGCTGCCCGAACTGCCCGCGGACACCGGCACCTCCGCCGACCGCTACGCGGGCCTGCTGGAACAACCCCGTGACGAGCCGGTCGGCCCGCAACCACCGCTGGAGGTCGAGGTCGTGGACGGGGAACCGGCCGCGCCGGGATCGCGTCCGCTGTCCGATTCCGCGGAGCCCGAAACCGAGATCGTGGACGCCGAGGTGGTCGATCCCGACCCGGCCGGTGACGAGACCAGCGACCGCCGCTAGTCCGGTTGCCGGCGCGGGCGTTGGTCAGCCGACCGCCGCCGGATCGGCCGCGGACCGCGTCTACTAGGCTCTATCCGTGCCCGCGGGTCCGGTCGAGCTACCGGATGGTGCCCGCCCACCGCCCTTCGAACTTCAGGAGTAGAGCCCTGACCGCCCCGGAACCCACCGATTCCACCCCGGCCGGCCTGGTCGTACTCGCCTCGGGAACCGGCTCGCTACTACGCGCGCTGATCGAGGCGGCTGCCGAAACCGCGTATCCCGCCCGGATCCAGGCCGTGGGCGTCGACCGGGAATGTACCGCCGCCGAGCATGCCGCAGCCGCCGGTATCCCCGTGCTGCGCGTCCCGGTCGGCGACTACCCCGACCGCGCCGCCTGGGATCGCGCGCTCACCGATTCGGTTGCCGGATACGCACCCGACCTGGTGGTCTGCGCGGGTTTCATGAAGCTGCTCGGTCCCGCTTTCCTCGGTCGGTTCGGTGGCCGGATCATCAACACCCATCCGGCGCTGCTGCCCTCCTTCCCCGGCGCGCACGGGGTCCGCGACGCGCTCGCCTACGGGGTCCGGGTCACCGGTAGCACGGTGCATCTGGTGGATGCCGGGGTGGACACCGGGCCGATCCTGGCGCAGGAAGCGGTGCCGGTGCGTCCCGATGACGACGAACCCACCCTGCACGAGCGCATCAAAATCGTGGAGCGACGGTTACTGGTGGAGGTTGTCGCCGCCGTCGCCACCCGCGGAATTGTCTCCGATGGACGAAAGGCAGTGATCCCAGATGAGCGAGTTCTCCGGTGAGTGAACGCAAAACCATCCGCCGGGCGCTGGTGAGCGTCTATGACAAGACCGGGCTCGTGGAGCTGGCGACCGCGCTGCACGCGGCGGGCGTCGAACTGGTGTCCACCGGTTCGACGGCGGCCCGGATCGCCGACGCCGGTGTACCGGTGACCAAGGTCGAGGAGTTGACCGGTTTCCCGGAAACCCTGGACGGCCGGGTCAAAACCCTGCACCCGCGGGTGCACGCGGGCATCCTCGCCGATACCCGTAAACCCGAACATCTCGCGCAGCTCACCGAACTCGGCGTCGAGGCGTTCCAGCTGGTGGTGGTGAACCTCTACCCGTTCAGCGAGACGGTGGCAAGCGGCGCCGCCCCGGACGAATGCGTCGAGCAGATCGATATCGGCGGCCCGTCGATGGTGCGTGCCGCGGCGAAGAACCATCCGTCGGTCGCCGTGGTCGTCGACAGCGGTGACTACGACCAGGTCCGCAAGGCGGTGGCCGAGGGCGGGTTCACCCTCGCCGAGCGTACGGCGCTGGCGGCCAAGGCCTTCCAGCACACGGCGAGCTACGACGTGGCCGTGGCGACTTGGATGGCGGAGACGCTGACCAGCGGTTCTTCCAGTGATACGGAGTTCCCGGCGTGGATCGGCGGGAGCTGGCAGCGTTCGGCGGTGCTGCGTTACGGCGAGAACCCGCATCAGGCGGCCGCCCTGTACACCGGCGGCTCCGGCGATCGTGGGCTGGCGCAGGCGCAGCAGTTGCACGGCAAGGAGATGTCGTACAACAACTATGTCGACGCCGATGCCGCCTGGCGTGCCGCATACGACCACGCCGAGTCCGCGGTCGCGATCATCAAACATGCCAATCCCTGTGGCATCGCCGTGGGTGTCGATATCGCCGAGGCGCATCGCAAGGCCCACGCCTGTGATCCGGTGAGCGCCTACGGTGGCGTGATCGCGGCGAACCGGGAAGTCACCGTCGAGATGGCACAGCAGGTCGCGGAGATCTTCACCGAAGTGATCGTGGCGCCGTCCTACGCCGACGGTGCGGTCGAAGTGTTACAGCGCAAGAAGAACGTGCGCATCCTGATCTCCGAACCACCGCGGCGCGCGGGCGCGGAACTGCGCCCGATCAGCGGTGGCGCCCTGCTCCAGCAGCGCGATGTGCTCGACGCGGCGGGTGACGATCCCGCCGGTTGGACGCTGGCTGCCGGCGATCCGGCGGATGCGGAAACCCTCGCCGATCTGGCGTTCGCCTGGCGCGCCTGCCGGGCGGTGAAATCGAATGCGATTCTGCTCGCCCACGACGGTGCCTCGGTCGGCGTGGGAATGGGACAGGTCAACCGGGTGGACGCGGTCGGTCTCGCGGTCCAGCGAGCCGGTGACCGGGCCAAGGGCTCGGTTGCCGCCTCGGACGCGTATTTCCCGTTCCCGGACGGGCCGGAGACGCTCATCCAGGCGGGCGTGCGGGCGATTGTGCAACCGGGCGGTTCGGTCCGCGATCAGGAGACAGTGGATGTCGCTAGGGCGGCGGGGGTCACGATGTACTTCACCGGCGCCCGCCACTTCGCCCACTGAGCTGTGTTCGATTGCGCCGCCTCGGGCGGCGCGGGTTTCGGCCCACCGAGGTCCTGCTGTCGGCACTCGACACTCGCGGCTGTGCCGCCTCATATCGAGCGCTGACAGCAGGAGCTCGCGGACCGCTTCGAGGTCGGCGCGGCTTTCTCCGGCGCTACAACGGTGGGTAGCCCGGGCCGCAAGGGTCGGCGGAGAAGGTGCCGACGAGGTTGGCCATATGGTCGAGAACTTCGGCGGATCCGGAGGAGATCGGGCCGGGGAATCCGGAGCCGCTGGGTTCGTGCATGAAGCCCGAGCCGCTGGAGGTGTCGTTTACCGGCTGGGGAGCGGGTACGGCCGGGTCGGTCGGTTCGAGGGGGAGACCGGGAGTTGCTGCTGCCACGCCGGCACTGTGCCGAGCGTCGGCGCGGCCGCGAATACGCCGGAGACCAGTGGCCGGCGGACCGCCGGTTCAGACAGCGCTGAGTACCCGGCGCTCGCCCAGCGGTGCTTCCAACTGGATCTCCAGTGTGCCGAAGACGGCCATCATCACGCACATCTTGTCGGTGGCGTCAGCGCGGGTTCCGTTACGGAGTTCGACGGTGACCGTGGTTGCGGTTTCGGTGACCGAGGCGTCCACGCCGTAGCACGCGGGGACACCGGTCTCGAAATGTACGGCTATCCGGTCTTCGGCGACCCGTGTCCAAGAGGTGAACGGGATGGGGTGGGCGCCGACGATGGTGGGATCGGCGGTGAACATCTGGCCGGGGTCGGCGGTGGGATCCTCGGTCGGCGTGCTGGGCGGTTTCTCCGGGGTGAGGGTGGCCGAAGGTGCGGGAGACTGACCCGGCTCCGCGCCGGTATCGCCGTTGCCGCCACAAGCCGTGACCGACAGCGCGGTGCAGATCGCCAGAATCGCCAGAAAACCGCGCGGTGAGATCATGCGGACGACTCTAGTGGCCGGGA
Organism: Nocardia carnea; assembly: GCF_029868855.1. Classification (GTDB taxonomy): domain Bacteria; phylum Actinomycetota; class Actinomycetes; order Mycobacteriales; family Mycobacteriaceae; genus Nocardia; species Nocardia carnea_A. The sequence continues at coordinate 5,003 of NZ_JARWOV010000258.1, forward strand.
ACTGCCGCGGTCTCCAGATAGTCGAATGCCCGGTACCGCTGTGCGGGACCGGGCATTCGGTGACGATGTAGGACTAGCGGCTGGTGAAGGGGAGCAGGGCCATTTCGCGGGCGTTCTTCACCGCCACCGCGACCTGCCGCTGCTGCTGCGGGGTCAGGCCGGTGACCCGGCGGCTGCGGATCTTGCCCCGATCGGAGATGAACGTGCGGAGCAGGTTCACGTCCTTGTAGTCGACGGTTTCGATCCCCGCGGCGATGAGCGGATTCTTCTTCGGCCGGCGGGCCTGCTCGGCGCGTGCCTTCTTCGACGGGCCTCGTTTGACTGCCATATGACCGGCTCCTAACTCACGAGATCAGTGGGTTTACCAGCTCGATTTGTGCACACCGGGTAGTTCGCCCCGATGGGCCATCTCGCGTACGCGCACACGCGAGAGGCCGAACTTCCGGAGGTAACCGCGCGGTCGCCCGTCGGCGGTGTCCCGATTGCGCAATCGTACCGGACTGGCATTGCGCGGCAGGCGGCGCAGGGCGGCCTGCGCGGCCAGGCGTTCGTCGTCCGGGGTGGTGGGTTTGCGGATGAGTTCTTTGAGTTCGGCTCGGCGTTCGGCGTAACGCGCCACGACCTCGCGGCGCTGGGCGTTGCGGGCGATCTTCGATTTCTTGGCCATTACCGTTCCTCGCGGAAGTCGACGTGTTTGCGGATCACCGGGTCGTATTTCTTCAGGACCATCCGGTCCGGGTCGTTGCGGCGGTTCTTGCGAGTGACGTAGGTGTACCCGGTGCCGGCGGTGGAGCGCAGTTTGACCAGCGGCCGGAGCTCGTTGGATTTGGATGCCATCGCGGTCTCCTCAGATCCGTTCGCCGCGGGCGCGCAGGCGCGCCACCACGGCCTCGATACCGTCGCGGTCGATCGTCTTGATGCCCTTGGCCGAAACGGTCAGGGTGATCCGGCGGTCTTCGCTGGGCAGGTAGTAGGTCTTGCGCTGGATATTGGGGTTCCAGCGGCGGTTGGTGCGCTTGTGGGAATGCGAGACGGATTTGCCGAACCCGGGTTTGCGGCCGGTGACCTGGCAGTGGGCCGACATAACGGCTCCCTTCGACGGAGAACGATGGCGACCGCCGTCGGGCGATGATGACAATCGTTTTCGACAACGGTGAATCGACACTGTAGCGTGTGTCCGGTCCTAAATGAAAATCATTGCCGAAAGGGTCGTGGTGTCCATCTCCGCACAAGCATCCGCAGGCCACCGCGATCGCCGCACTCCGGTCGTGGTGGTCGCCGGTCTGCACGGCGATCCGGCCGCAACCGCCGGTCTGGTCGCCGGTGCCCTCGGCGCGGCCGACGGCACCGTGATCGTCCGTCACGATCTCACCGAACTCCGTCAGGGGATAGTCCGCCGTACCGTGCAGGCCGCCGGGAGAACTGACGAATCCGTGCACGAACTCGCCCACGGCTGTGTGTCGTGCACGCTGAAAGCGGACCTCCTGCCACTGCTGTGCACCTTGGCCGTGCGCGCTTCGGTGCACCGCATCGTGCTTGCCCTGGATCCCGCTTTCGAGGCGGAGGCGGTCTGTGAAGGGATCGCCGAGATACCGGTCACGGGAATCGTCGGCCGGGTGGACGGGCCGGCCGCGCGTGATGTCCGCGTGGCCGCGGTGGTGACCGCGATCGACGTCCGCACCTGGACGGCCGCTGCCACGGGTGACGCGACGCTCGAGGAACTCGGCTGGGCCTGGGCCGACGACGACCGGACGGTGGCGCAGCTCGCCGTGGGGCAGGTCGACTTCGCCGACGCGCTCGTCGTGGCGGGCGGTGCGGACGTGGACCCGGTGGAGCGCGCCCGGTCGAGTGCCGTACTTTCCCGGCTGGTTCCCTCGGCGCCGGTGCTCTGGCCCGAATCGTCCGACGCGATCACACCCGCCGCGATGGACGCACTGCTGAGCCTTGTGCCCCCGGATTCGCGCCGCGGCCGGACCTTCGACGCGCATGCGCCGCTGCTGCGTGGCCGCCCACCGCTCGGACCCGAGCACGGGGTGGAGCTGGTGGAGTTCGCCGCACGCCGGCCCTTCCATCCGGAACGGTTGCACGGTGCACTCGACATGCTCTTCGACGGTGTGGTGACCGCCCGCGGCCGGATCTGGCTGGCCACGCAACCGGATGAGGTGGTGTGGCTGGAATCGGCCGGTGGCGGTCTCCGGATCGGTGGAGCGGGCCGGTGGCTGGCGGCCATGCCGGCCGACGAACGCACCGCCGTCGATCCGGAACGACTGGCCATGGCAGGGATGCGCTGGGACGAACGATTCGGCGACCGCGATATCTCGCTGGTGATCCTGGTGCACGACGCCGATCCGGACGAGATCCGGGAGGCGCTGCACTGGGCGCTGGTGGACGATACCGAACTGCTGCAGGTCGAACGGGCCCCGCAGCTGGTGGCCCGGTGGCCGGATCCGTTCGGTGAATGGCATACCGATCCCTGTGCGCCGGATGAATCCCGCCCTGCCGCCGCCGGTGAGGGGCGAGGAACCGAAACGGGCGATCGCGCCCGGAAGGAGAAATGATGAAACCGGGAATCCACCCCGACTACCGGCCGGTCGTCTTCGAAGACGCGAGTACCGGCAAACAATTCCTCACCGGGTCCACCGCCACCGCCGATCGGACGGTCACCTGGTCGGACGGGAACACCTATCCACTGATCGTCGTCGACGTCACCGCGGATTCGCATCCCTTCTGGACCGGGGCGAACCGCCTGCTGGACACCCAGGGCCGGGTGGAGAAATTCGAGCGCAAGTACGGCAAGCGCGGCGCGCGGGCCCGGAAGGAGAGCTGAGATGGCGGTCCCCAAGCGGCGGATGTCGCGGTCGAATACTCGTAGTCGGCGGGCGAATTGGAAGGCGACCCCTCCGGATCTGGTTCCGGTGACGGTGGGTGGCGTCGTCCACCGGATACCGCGCCGGTTGGTTGCGGCGGTGCGGCGGGGTCTGGTGGATCCGAACGAGTTGAAACGCCGCTGATCTGTCATGCCCCCTAGATATGAATCCGCCTCCGCGGCAGCTCTATCGGGCTCGTTCCGGTGGCGAAAAACGGGGTGTGGGCAACCCTCCGGCTAGCGCTGCAATCTGCTCGACCTGGCTTTTTCGCTTGCTGCGCGATAGCCGACCGATGGACTGCTCGATACAGCGATTACGTACCCGGACACGGCAGACAGCGGAAAAACTTGCCGGAGGTGCTGATTCCGGGACCCGTATCCGTTATCCTCGTGCGTGAGGGCGGGTCTCCCAGCAATGGGAGACCCGCTCATCGCCACTTCAGGGGGTTTCCCGCACGGTTTCCGGCAATTCCTTTCGTGCCGGCTCACATTCCGCCGTCACGGCGCACGCCAGCTCGTCCAGCTGCCGAATCAGCGCCAGCGCCAGTGCGGCCGGCAGCAAGAGCAACGAGACCGGCCACGGCAGCTGCATCCGCTCCGGCTCGTCCGCACGGTCCACCAGATCGGCCACGGTGGCTTCCATTTCACTGATTTCGACCCGCAGATCGGACACCTCCGCCCGGAGTGCGCGCACCTGCGCCCACAACTCCCGCAGCAGCGTGTCCTGCTCCCCGGTCACGAGCTCCGTCTCCACCGGCGATCAGCGAGCGGGCTCGGGCAGCGGCCGTGCGCGTTGCGCGAGCGCCGCGGCCGCGGACGGACGGAGTTCGCTTCCGGACGCGTCGGCGCCGGTGCCACCGTTCGGGTTACCGCCCGTCGACCCGTCCTGCGGTGTGGTGACCCGGTTATCGGGCTTCTTGCGCGCCGGTGTGGGTTTTTCGTCGTGGCGTTCGGGCGCCACCAGAACCGCGGTGATCGGCACGGCCAGCGACAGCAGTCCGATGACCAGCATCGGGAAGGCGTAACCGAACAGCTCCATACCCTCGGCCGGCTGCGCCTCGGGGTCCGGCCGGAATTCCAGGCCGGCGATGCCGGTGAAGTAGAACACCGCCACACCGGCCGCGAACATCACGATCGATCCCACGCGGGCGGCCGGGAAACGGAATCGCTGGAACAGCCATACACACAGCGACGAAGCGAGAACCGCGATCACGACCGCGATCAGATACAGCCAGACGGTCACCGATACCGAACCCTGGATATCGGCCGAGGACAGCTGCAACCAGAGCATGATCCCGAAACCGAGACCGATGGCCGCGGCCGCGCTCCCCATCCGCCGCACATCGAATTCGCGGCCCGCGAGCAGCAATCCGGCGAACACCGCGGCGACGGCGAAGACCAGCGATAGCGTGAGATCGGAGATGTCGTAGCGCAGGACCGTACCCGGAACGGAAACGCCCAGCAGGGAAACCGTGCTGGCCAGCCATACACCCACCCCGCCGATCGAGACGGCGGCGGCGGCGATCCAGATCGGGCGGAACCGCACCGAACGGCGGCCGTTGACCGCGCACGCCAATCCGACGAACATGCCGACGGCGGAGACCAATGCGGTCAGCAGAGTGAGCCAGTAGCCCATGGTGAACAGCTCGACGGTCGCGACCGTCTCCGCGGCCAGCAGGTCAACCATGCCGGGCGACTCCCTCGTACTCCTGTGCCTTCAACCGGTTGATCGCGTATTCGGTGACGGCCGCCAGGGCTTGGCGGACCTCTTTGGCATCGCGGGCATCGATATCGACGATCGGCACCCCCTCGCGGACCGACAGTGCCTCGCGCAGTTCGGCCATGGCGAACCGCGGCGCGTTCGGGAAACGGTTCACCGCGATGAGGAACGGCAGGTTACGTGCCTCGAAGAAATCGACGGCGGCGAAACTGTCTTCCAGACGGCGGGTATCGATCAGCACCACGGCGCCGATCGCGCCGCGGATCAGGTCGTCCCACATGAACCAGAACCGGCGCTGGCCCGGCGTGCCGAACAGGTACAGCGTCAGATTGCCGGGCAGGATGATCCGCCCGAAGTCCATGGCGACGGTGGTGGTCTGCTTGTCCGGGGTATCGTCCAGATTGTCGACGCCGTCGGAGAAGCTGGTGACCATTGCCTCGGTGCGCAGCGGCACGATCTCCGAGACCGCGCCGACGAATGTGGTCTTCCCCGCGCCGAAGCCGCCCGCGACCACGATCTTGGTCGACGCGACGCGGGTATCGGATCCCGCCGCGGCACCACCCTCGGTCCTGCTATAGGGCTCGGAGTCCACGCAATGTCCTCTCCATCAGCGACCGGCGCTCGTCGTAGCTCGCCTGCTCGGTCAAAGTCGAATGCACTCGCACGTTGCCGTCCACGACGAGATCACCGATGACGACGCGGACCATACCGAGCGGACGATCGAGATGGGCGGCGATTTCGGCGACCGACAGCTGGTGGGTACCGAGCCGAAGGATCTCGGCCCGGATATCACCGGACGGCCAATCGAATTGTGCATGATAGGAGATGGTTTCGATAACCGCCTCCATCGGCAGATCTACCGCCGGTTGGGTGCGGCCCGAGGTCAGGGCATACGGCCGGACCCGACCGGCCCGGCGCGGGGTACTCGGCGCCGACTCGGGGCGGAACCGGTAGGCACCGGTGTTGAACTGCGCGGATGCGGGATCGTTCTGCGGGGTTCCCGGCCCGAAATTATGTGCGCCGGGCCCGTAGTCGGGCCCGCCGGTATTGAAGTTGGGCATTGCTTGGCCGAATTGGGACATGGCGCTCAGACGGTGGATCGGGCGGTCGCGCTGACGACCGAGCCGACGCGGTCCACGAGTAGTGCCATCTCGTAGCCGATCCGGCCGATATCGTGCTGTTTGTTGGCCAGCACCGCGATATGGGAGCCGTTGCCGACGCTCATCACCAGCAGGTAGCCGCGCTGCATCTCCACGATCGACTGCATCACCTTGCCACCGTCGAACAGCTGGGCCGCGCCGGTGGACAGGCTGGCCAGACCCGCGGTGACCGCGGCCAGCTGTTCGGCCCGGTCGGCGGGCAGATGTGGGCTGACCGCCTGTAGCAACCCGTCCGCGGAGACCAGGACGGCGTGGGAGACACCCGGAACGTCCCGGGTGAATCTGGCGACCAGCCAGTTCAGATTCTCGTCCGTGCTGCCATTCGGGGTGGTCATGCAAGCCCTCCGTCATTGTGCTGTGCGTCGGCCCGCCCGCTGCGGACGCCGCTCAGATGTCTGGTCAGATTGCTCCGGATCTCCTCCGGATTCCGCGGGGCCTCGTCTTCGACGGGGGCGAGCCCGCCGGGCACGAGCTGTGCGCCCGGCCGGCGGATCGGGAGCCCGTTGGCGGTTTTGGAGTCCGAACTCGGCTTGGCCGCATCCTCGGCGGCCAGCCAGCCTGCATCGGCCGGTGATGTCCAGTCCCGGCTCGGCTCGTCCTGTGTCGACGCCGGCTCTACCAGCCACTCCGACACCATGCGCTGGTATATCGGGGTGGGGGTAGCGGTGCCGACGGGCTGTAGCCGGGCGGATGTGGTCGTGCCGGCAGGTGTTTCGTCGAGGCGCTGTTCGGTGCGTCCGAACGGATCCTCGCGTTCCATACCCGGGCGGCGGATCGGCAGCCCGGAGCGGGAGGTGATCGTTGCCGGAGTGTCGTTCGGCGGCGATGGAGCGGTGTAGCCGGATTCGACCGGAGCCGGGAACGATTGGGTCTTGTAGGTTTCCGACCACAATCCGGTCGGAGTCTCGTCGGGGTCGGGTTCTTCGACGGGGTCGAACGCCGAGAACGTGTCCCGCGTACCGTTCGCGCCGTTGCCCGCACCTGTCATCTGCGGGAAATCCGCCGACGGCCGCCGCTGCGGCAGTCCGGAGGCAGTCGTGCGGATCCCTGAGGCGTTGGTACCGGCACCCGAGGCGGTCGGCGCCGGGGTCAGCGGTCGCACCGGGTCCGGTCGCGCCGGCCAGGACTCGTCCTGCGGCAGGCTGGGTACCGGCATCAACTGTCGTGGCTGGGGCGGTACCGGCAGCGCGGGGGAGGAGTGCAGCTGCGGCGGGAGCTGGGGCGGGGAACCGAGGGAGAAATCCGTGGTGAGGGTGGTCGAGTTGTCCGAGCCGGTATCGGGTGATACCAGCAGGCCCGGTAGGTGGAGGCTGGCGGTGA
>NZ_JARWOV010000259.1 GCF_029868855.1 Nocardia carnea
CGATGTTCTCGGTGTCGACCGTATCGGCGCGGATGATGATTTCTTCGCTCTCGGTGGTAACTCGCTGATCGCGACCCAGGTCGCGGCCCGGGTCGGAAAAGCATTGGATGCGCAGGTCCCGGTGCGGATGCTGTTCGAAGCATCCACGGTCGCTGCCTTGGCGGCTGCCGCCGAGACCGCCACCGGCCGGGCCGGTCTGCCGGTACTCGCCCCGCGCCCGCGCCCGGAGCGGGTACCGCTGTCGCTGGCGCAGCAGCGGATGTGGTTCCTCAACCAGTTCGAACCCGGCTCGGCGGCCTACAACATTCCCGTGGCGGTCCGTCTGACCGGCACTCTCGACGTGGCGGCGTTGCGCACGGCCGTCACCGATGTGGTCTCGCGGCACGAAACCCTGCGCACCGTCTACCCGTCCCATGACGGACGGCCCTACCAGATGGTGCTGCCGGTCGCGCAGGCGGTGCCGGACCTCACACCGATTCCGGTGGCGGCCGAGGATCTGCGCGCTCGGATCACCGATGTGATCGCGGCCGGTTTCGATGTGACCACCGAGATCCCGTTGCGGGCGAGGCTGTTCCATCCGGCCCGCGACGAGTACGTCCTGGTTTTCGTGGTGCACCACATCAGCTCCGACGGCTGGTCGATGGGTCCGCTGACCCGCGATGTGATGACCGCCTACGCCGCCCGCTCCGCCGGCGGGGTACCCGAATGGGCGCCGTTGCCGGTTCAGTACGCCGACTACAGCATCTGGCAACGGGAAGTTCTCGGCTCCGAGGACGATCCGGAAAGCCTGGTCAGCGCGCAGGCAGAATATTGGCGCCGGGCGCTGGCCGGGTTGCCGGACGAGCTGAATCTGCCCGGCGACCGCCCGCGGCCCAACGTGCAGTCGTTCGCCGGTGGAACCGTGCCCTTCCAGATCGATACCCGGCTGCACCGGGGCGTGACCCGGCTGGCCGCCGAACACAACGCCACGGTGTTCATGGTCGTGCACGCGGCGCTGGCGCTTCTGCTGGCCCGGTTGTCGGGCACCGACGATGTGGCCGTCGGCACTCCGATCGCGGGGCGTGGTGAGGCGGAACTCGACGATGTGGTCGGTATGTTCGTCAACACTCTGGTGCTGCGGTCGCATGTACGGGGTGACCTGAGTTTCGGGGAATTCCTGACGGCGACGAAGAACGCCGACCTCCAGGCGTTCGCGCATGCCGATGTGCCGTTCGAGCGCCTGGTGGAACTCGTCGAGGTCGAGCGTTCCACGGCCCGGCACCCGCTGTTCCAGGTCGCGCTGTCGTTCGACAATCTGCCGGCCGCCGGGTTCGAACTGCCCGGGTTGCGGATCGCCGGTGTCGAGTTCGATGTCGACACCGCGAAATTCGATCTATCACTGCGGATCGTCGAGACCGAAGCGGGGATGGCGGCGGAATTCACCTACGCCCGGGATCTCTTCGACGAGGCCACCGTCGGGGTTTTCGCCCGCCGCTTCGTCCACTTGCTGGACGCACTCGTCCGGACTCCCGATGCGCCGATCGGTGATCTGCCGATCATCGACGATTCCGAGTACCGCCTGCTCACCCATATCCACGGTGACGAGGTGATGGCGACCGGGCTGCTGCCGGAGATCCTCCACCACGGTGCCCGGATGAACCCCGACGGTGTGGCGGTCCGGTACCGCGGCCGGTCGGTGACCTATCGGGAGCTGGATGCGGAATCCTCACGTCTGGCCCGCGTATTGATCGATCGCGGTGTCGGCCCGGAAAGTGTTGTAGCCCTGGCCTTCCCGCGTTCGTATGAGATCGTGCTGGCGTTCTGGGCGGTGACCAAGGCCGGTGGCGCGCATCTGCCGGTGGATCCGAACTACCCGGCGGACCGGATGCGGCATATGCTCGCCGACTCCGGTGCCGTACTGGGATTGACGAGCAGTGAGTTCGTCGACCGCCTGCCGGGCGATTCGACCTGGCTGCGGTTGGACGATCCGGGCTTCCGGGCCGAGATCGCGGCGAAGCGGGACGGCCGGGTCACCGATGCCGAGCGGACCGCGCCGCTGATGATGTGGCATCCGGCCTATGTCATCTACACCTCCGGCTCCACCGGCCTCCCGAAGGGCGTCGTCGTGACGCATGCGGGTATCGGCGGTCTCGCCGATGTGGCCGCCGATCTCTACCAGCTCGAATCGCGGCACCGGTTCCTGCACATCTGTTCACCGAGTTTCGATCCGTCGGTACTGGAATGGGTGTGCACGGGTTATGTCGGCGCGACCCTGGTGGTGGTGCCCGGTGAGATCATCGGTGGACCCGACCTGGCCGACCTGCTGCGGACCGAAGAAGTGACCCATATGGTCATCACCCCTGCGGTGCTCGGCACCATGGACCCGGCGGATCTGGATGCGCTGGAGGTCGTATCCGTCGGCGGTGATGTGACCACCCCGGAACTGCTGGCCAAATGGGAGCCGGGGCACAAGTATTTCAACGGCTACGGTCCCACCGAGACCACGATCATTTCTTCGTACGCCCGGCTCTTCCCCGGCGAACATGTCACCATCGGCGACCCGGTGCACGGGATATCGGCCCTGGTCCTGGACTCCAGGTTGAATCCGGTACCGCCGGGTGTCGCGGGCGAGCTGTATCTGTCCGGTGGTGCGCTGGCGCGCGGCTACCACAACCGGCCCGGCCTGACCGCCGACCGTTTCGTGGCCAACCCGTTCAGCTTCGAGGGTTCGCGCATGTACCGCACCGGCGATGTGGTGCGGTGGTACGCGGCGCCCGGCGAGCGGGCGGGTAATGAGGCCTTGCCCACGGTGCACTGGGAACTGGACTATGTCGGCCGGTCCGACTTCCAGGTGAAGATCCGCGGTTTCCGAGTCGAACTGGGCGAGATCGATACCGCGTTGGCCGCCCATCCCGATATCGAATACGCGGTGACCCTCGGCCGGGAAACCGCCGCGGGCGCGACGATTCTGGTGTCGTATGTGCTCCCGGTCCGGGGCCGCAGCGTGGACACCGGTGCGGTGACCGAGTTCGTCTCCGCGGGATTGCCCGCGCATATGGTGCCGTCGGCGATCGTGGTCCTGGACGAGATCCCGCTCACGCCGGTGGGCAAACTGGACCGTAAGGCGCTACCGGAACCGGTGCTGGAGGCCCAGTCCTACCGTGCCCCGGTGGGCGAGGCCGAAACGGTGATCGCCGAGGTATTCGCCGATGTGCTCGGTGTCGAGCGGGTCGGTGTCGACGATTCGTTCTTCGCTCTCGGCGGCGACAGTATTCTGTCGATCCAGCTGGTCTCCCGGGCCAAAGCCCGCGGTGTGGTCTTCAGCCCGCGCGATGTATTCGAGCGGCGGACCGTGGCCGGGCTGGCCGAGGTCGCCACAGTCGGAGACGCGGCCGGACAGCGGCTGGCGGAACTGCCCGGCGGCGGGGTCGGCACCATGCCGGTGCTGCCGGTCATGGCCCAGATCCTGCACGACGGTGCGCCGTACCAGCGGTTCACCCAGCCGATGATGCTGCGCCTACCGGTCGATATGGATCGCGAGACCCTGGTCGCGACCCTGTCCGCGGTATTCGATCACCACGACGTGCTGCGCTCCCGGCTGTCGCGGCCGGCGGCGGGTGCCCCGGAATTCGAGGTGCTGGCGCCCGGCGCGATCGATATCGACGCTTTGGTGCACCGGGTGGACCTCGACGACGAGATCGGCGAAGCCGAACTCACCCGCCTCGCGTCCGCCGAATTCGATGCCGCGCTGGGGCGCCTGGACCCCGACCGGGCGGTGATGGCGCAGTTCGTCTGGTTCGCCTTCCGCGGTGAACGGCGCGATGTACTGCTGTTCGTGGCGCATCATTTCGTGATCGACGGTGTGTCGTGGCGCATGGTCATCCCCGATCTGGCGCTGGCCTGGTCGCAGGTCGCGGCCGGGCAAGCGGTGAGCCTGCCGCCGGTCGGTACCTCACTGCGCCGCTGGGCGCACGGGTTGGCCGAGGCCGCCCGCGAGCCGGAACGCCTTGCCGAACTGTCGTATTGGCAGAAGACCGCCGCCACCCCCGATCCGCTGCTCGGCACCCGGGCGTTCGATCCGGCGATCGACACCAACGCGACCGTGGAACGGTTCGAGGTATCGCTGCCCACCGAGGTCACCGAGGCGGTGCTGACCACCGTCGGTGCCCGCTACCACGGCGGTCCCAACGACGCCCTGCTGGCCGCGCTCGCGCTGGCCCTGACACGGCTGCGCGGTGACGATCCGTCGGCGGCGGTACTGGTCAAACTGGAAGGTCACGGCCGGGAAGAGACCGTGGTGCCCGGCGCCGATCTGTCCCGCACCGTCGGGTGGTTCACGGCTGTGCATCCGGTGCGGCTCGAGTTGCCGGGTATCGACCCCGACGAAGCGTTCGCCGGCGGCCCGGCCATGGGCGCGCTGGTGAAATCGGTGAAGGAACAACTGTTCGCGGTTCCGGACAAGGGTCTCGGATATGGAATGCTGCGCTACCTGAACCCCGAAACCGGCGACGCCTTGCCGGAACGGGTGCCGGGACAGGTCAGCTTCAACTATCTGGGCCGTGTCTCCGCCGGTGAGATCCCCGTCGAGATGGCCGAACTCGGCTGGCTGCCGACCGCCGATCTGGGCCCGGTCGCCGCCGACGCGGACCGCGATATGCCGGCCAACGCCGTGCTCGATATCAACGCCATTGTCAACTCCGGTGCCGACGGTCCGGTATTGAGCGCGTCTTTCGCCTACCCGAGCGGACTGCTCACCGAGGCGCGCGCGCGGGAATTCGCCGATCTGTGGGTGGCCGCGCTCACCGCGCTCGCCGACCATGTCCGCCGGCCGGACGCGGGTGGTTTCACCCCGTCCGATATGTCGCTGGTCCGGGTTTCCCAGGGCGATATCGAACGGTGGGAGGACAACTACCCGGCGCTTTCGGAAGTGTGGCCGCTGTCGCCGCTGCAGGCCGGTCTGCTGTTCCACGCCCAGTTCGTGCAGGACGGGCACGACGTCTACACCATGCAGACGTCGATCGCCCTGTCCGGCGTCGTGGACGCGGCTCGCCTGCGCCGCGCCGCCGAGGCCATGATCGGCCGGTACCCGAATCTGCGGACCGCGTTCGTCGCCGATTCCGCCGGCCGATGGGTCCAGGTCGTACTCGACTCGGTGCGGGTGCCGTGGCGCGATATCGACCTGCGTGATCTGCCCGAGCCGGAACGGGCCGGTGCAGTGGAACGGTTGCTGGCCGCGGACCAGGCCGATCATTTCGATATGTCGGCCCCGCCGCTGATCCGGTTCCACCTCGTCCGGCTGGCCGAGGACCAGTGGCAGCTGGCGATCACCACTCACCACATCCTGCTCGACGGCTGGTCCATGCCGCTGCTCATGCGGGAGCTGCTGGTGCTGTACGCGGTGCGCGGCGATACCTCCGCACTACCCCGGGTGGCCTCGTACCGGAACTTCCTGTCCTGGCTGGCCGACCGTGACCGCGCCCTGTCCGAACAGGTGTGGCGCGATGAACTGGCCGGGTTCACCGAGCCGACCCTGCTGGCCCCGCAGTCGGTCGCCGAGGAGACCTACGAGATCGACAAGCACGTCGTGGAGATCGATCGCGATCGCACCCGGCAACTGACCGAACGGGCAGCCGCCCTGGGTATCACGGTGAACACCACATTGCAGGCGGCCTGGGGGATCCTGCTCGGCCGGTTGACCGGCCGGGACGATGTGGTGTTCGGTACCACGGTGTCCGGCCGCCCGGCCGAACTGCCCGGTATCGAATCCATGGTGGGGCTGTTCATCAATACCCTGCCGGTGCGGGTGCGGATCGACAACCATGCGAGCACCAGCGAACTGCTCACCGAATTGCAGCGCGCGCAAGCCGCACTGCTGGAACACCATTATCTCGGCCTGACCGATATCCAGCAGGCCGCGGGTATTCCGGTGGAGTTCGACAGCCTGTTCGTCTTCGAGTCGTATCCGACCGATGTCGCCGAGGTCGCCGCCGCCGGTGACATCGACGGTATGTCCGTTGCCGGCGTCGGAGTCCTCGACAACAGTCACTACCCACTGGGCATCGTGGTGACGGCCACGGAGACGATCGGGATTCAACTGCGGTACCTGACCAGCAGGTTCGACGCCGCTGCGATCGACATGCTGGCTGCCCGGTTCCTGCGGGTGATCGACAGTTTGATCGATGCGCCGGAGCTGGAGGTCGGTGACATCCCGTTCCTGGGTGCCGATGAGCGGGCCGAAATCCTCTCGCGGACCGGCGGACCCGCGGTGCCGGCGCGGACACTGCCGGAGCTGCTGGCCGATGCGGTCGCGGCGAATCCCGCCGGGCCCGCCGTGGTGTACGAGGGTGTATCGCTTTCGTATGCCGAGGCGGATGCGTGGTCGAGCCGGTTGGCGCGGGTACTGATCGAGCGCGGTGTGGGTGCCGAGGATCGGGTCGCGGTCGCGGTGCCGCGGTCGGCGAATGCGGTGTCGGCGGAGTGGGCGGTGGCCAAGTCCGGTGCTGCCTTCGTGCCGGTGGATCCCACCTATCCGGCGGATCGTATCGCTCATATGCTGACCGACTCCGGTGCGCGTATCGGTGTGACCGTGGCCGCGGTGCGAGCGGATCTGCCGGATTCGGTGGATTGGCTGGTGCTCGGAGAGCTGGAGCTGAACCGGTATTCCGCGGATCCGGTATCGGACGCGGACCGGGTCCGGCCACTGCTTCCGGCCGATACTGCCTATGTCATCTACACCTCGGGTTCCACGGGTATGCCCAAAGGCGTGGTGGTATCGCATGCCGGCATCGCGAATATGGTTGCGGCGCAACGTGACGTGCTTCGACTGGATTCGCATGCCCGGGTGCTTCAGGTGGCCTCGCAGAGCTTCGACGCCTCGGTGTTCGAGATGCTCGCGGCGTTCGGTGCCGGTGCGACACTGGTGGTTTCCCCGCCCGACGTTTTCGGTGGCGGAGGTCTGGCGGATCTGCTCGATGCCGAGGCCGTCACCCATATGGTGATCACGCCGTCTGTTCTGGCCACGCTCGATCCGGCCCGGGCAACCGACCTGCGAGTGCTGGCAGTGGCCGGCGAAGCGGTGGGTCCCGAGGTGCTGGATCGCTGGTCCGGCGAACGGACCGTGGTCAATTTGTACGGTCCGACCGAGACCACGATCTGGGCCACCTACGCCGAACTGCGCCGCGACGAGCCGGTGACCATCGGTGGACCGATCCCGGGGATGCGGACACTGGTCCTGGACAATCGCCTGCATCCGGTACCGGAAGGGATGACCGGCGAGCTGTATCTCGGTGGAATCCAGCTGGCCCGCGGCTACCACGACCGCCCCGACCTGACCGCGAGCCGATTCGTCGCCGATCCGCACGGTGAATCGGGAGACCGGTTGTATCGGACGGGCGACGTGGTGCGCTGGCGGCGTGCGGATTCCGGGGACCTGTCCTTGGAATATCTGGGCCGTAATGATTTCCAGGTCAAGGTTCGTGGCCTTCGCATCGAGCTCGGTGAGATCGATGCCGTCCTCACCTCGTACGCCACCGTTGATTTCGCTGTCACGGTCGGCCACAGGAATGCCGACGGCCCGGTGTCGCTGGTGTCGTACGTGGTTCCCACTTCCGGCGGTTCGGTCGATATTCCGGCATTGACTGCGTACGTGGAGGAGCGGCTGCCGGGATATATGGTTCCCGCGTCGATCATGGTGCTGGACGAGATCCCGCTGACCCCGGCCGGAAAACTGGATCGTAGAGCGCTGCCCGAACCCCGGTTCGAGGCTCGGGCCTTCCGTGCGCCGTCCACCCCGACCGAGGAGATCGTGGCCACAGTGTTCGCCGAGGTCCTCGGTGTCGAACGGATCGGCGCGGATGACGATTTCTTCGCACTCGGCGGTAATTCGATCAGCGCCACCCAGGCGGTCGCGCGGCTGAACGCGGCGATCGGCACGAAGATCAGTGTGCAGTGGTTCTTCACCGACGCCACCGTGACCGGCCTCGCCGCTCACATCACGCAAGCCGGCGATACCGCGGAACTGTCGGAGGCCGCATTGCGGGTGGTCTTGCCCATCCGGGAAACCGGTACCGCGACCCCGATTTTCGCCATTCACGCGCGCGACGGACTCGCCTGGAGTTTTACCGGTCTCGCCCGGCTGCTCCCCGGAGACCAGCCGATCTACGGTATCCAGTCACCGGCCTGGTCCGAACCGGATTACGCACCGGGTTCGCTCACCGAGATCGCTGCACGGTACCTGTCCGAGATCCGGCGGATTCAGCCGAACGGCCCGTACCGCCTGCTCGGCTGGTCGCTCGGTGGTGTGCTGGCCCATGCCATCGCCACCGAACTACAAGCGGCCGGCGAGCACGTCGAACTGCTGGCAATGCTGGACAGCCACCCCAACGCCGATCCCGGCGTCTTCGAATCCGTGCTCCGGGCCGCACTTCTGGAACAGGGGATCCGCACCGAGGAATCGGACCGCGGCGTCGGCGAACTCGGCGACGCGGAACTGGCCCGGCTGCACGAGCTGATACCACCGGAGCTGCTGCGGCTCCCGGCGGAGCGGCTGGGCACGGTGTACCGCACGGTGGCGCGTTCCGCGGAATTCGTCACCGGCTACGACCCGCGCGTCTACCGGGGCGTCGTCGACTTCTTCCGCGCCGACGTGCCCACCCCCGGTGCACAGCAGGAAGGCCCCCGGGCCGATGACTGGCGGCCGTACGTCTCGGGTGAGGTCGCCGAATACGCGGTTCCGGCAACGCACGAGGAGATGACGACCGCCGAAGCCTTCACTGTCATCGCCCCGCATCTGCTGGCCCGGCTCGGCCTCACGTCCGGCCAGGAGGACTGACCCACCCGCAAGGTGCTCGGCCGAGTCGGCTGAGTCCAGTACGCGATACCGAGCAGGCGGGCATACCGCGCCGCCTGCTCGGGCGGGCCGAAATATTTCCGGGGGTGCCCCGGGGATCCCTGCCGAACAGGTGCGGCCGGCCGTCGAGGTCGTCTCCGGGTCCACCACAGGCCCGCGCGGCTGTTCGCCCGGGGAGCTCAATGCGACACGCGAGACAAGCGGACCGATGCGGTCAGGGCGCGGTGGTCCGCGCCGGGTAGATCCAGCGTTTCGACCGTGACCGCGTGACCCCCCGCGATGAGAATGTGGTCGATCCCGACGAGGGGTGGCCACCGTTTGTCGGTGGGGTAGGTGACCAGATGGCCGGCGGCCGCCTGGACGGCGGCATCGCCGAAACGCCCGGACAGCATGGCCCGGAATTGCGCGTGATCGTAGGTCGCGTTGAAATCGCCGCCGACGATCGCGGGACGGCCGGCGGGAGAATTCTGCAGAATCGTGTCCAGCCGGGACAATTCGTCCGCCCATACATCGGTGCCGTATACCGGGGGAACCGGATGGAAGGCGAACACCGAAACCGGCCCGGCCTCCGGGACAGCGGCGGTCGCCGAGAGCTGGTTCAGCACGTACCCGTCGTATTCGACGGTCTCCGACAACGGGTAGCGGCTCCAGATACCGGTCCCGGCCGCGGTCCGGCCGGGTGAGAGAAACCGATAGGGCAGCAATCGGTCGAGTCCCGCCGCGCCGAGCGACTCGATTGCTGCCCGGGTGAGTTCGTTGACGGTGAGCAATTCGATATCGCGCTCCCGCACCTGATCGACCAAGGCCTGCGGATCCGCGCCGTCGAAGAGCAGATTGGCCTGCATCACCCGGACCAGCCGCCCGTCCTCGTCACCGCCGCGACCGTAGTACAGCGGAGCCTGGGTCCACACCGCCGCTGCCACGACGACGAGCGCGACTCCGGCACCACTCCAGCGCCGCAACCCCAGAAACGCCACCACCCCGACGACCGTGCAGCACATCAGGTACGGCGCGACCGATGCCGCCAACACAGGCAAGCGGGCCGACCACCGGCTGAAATGCAGGATCACCCCGGCAGCTCCGGCAGCGGTGGCGATCCACGGGATCGAGTCCACGCACACCCGGAAGAATTTCGACAGCACGCCCGACAGACAACCACAGTCGCCGCCCGATACTCGTGCCGCGAGTGGGGGAGACCTCCGGCTCCGGCTTCGGGCCGGTGGTGGCCACGCAGCCATGCGGTACCGATCACCGCGCGCGGGGCTTCGCCCCGGATGCGCAGTGGATCAGGGCTCGGTTGCCCGGGTCAGGTCGAGGCCGATATCGAATGGGACCGTGACCTGGAGTTTGTCGTGATGTATCCCGGTCAGCCCGTATGTCGTGGTGGCCGGGTCGAGTTCATAGACATAGACGACAGCCCGGCCGTCGACATTCTCCACGCGCCAGAAATGCGGGATACCGGCTTCGGCGTAGAGCTGTGGTTTGCGCTTGCGGTCCCGTTCGATGGAGTCGGGGGAGACCACCTCGATCACCAGGAGGACATTCGCGGGTTCGTAGGTCGTCTGGTCCAGCCCGGTGTCCGCGGCGGCATCGGCGACCAGGACATCGGGTTCCGGCCGCTGCCGGGGGCCGAGGGTAATCGTCATT
>NZ_JARWOV010000260.1 GCF_029868855.1 Nocardia carnea
TCCCGTTCCGCGGGCGGCAACCGCAGCATGCGCACGAACATGGTCGGCACCATCTGGGTATGGGTGATGCGATGTCGCTCGATGAGCTCCAGACATTGCCGGGGGTCGAAGCGTTCCGTTATCACGACGGTGGCGCCCAGGCGATCACGCCGCCCTGGAGATGGGTCGCGTCGGCGAAGCCGGCGCGTTTGAGTGCAGCCAGCGCTTCGGCCGAACGCACACCGGTCTTGCAGTGCAGCACGATCTTCCGGTTTTGCGGCAGTTCCGACAGCGCCTCACCGGAAAGGATGCGATCCTTCGGGATCAGCGTCGCGCCCTCGATATGCACGATGTCCCATTCCACGGGTTCGCGGACATCGATCAGTTCCACATCACCGGCGTCGAGCATGTCCTTGAGCTCGCGCGCGGTCACGGTGGACCCGGCCGCCGCGGCCTGCCCTTCCTCCGACACCACACCGCAGAACGCCTCGTAGTCGATCAGTTCGGTGATCGGCTGACGTGCGGGATCGCGGCGCAGTTTGATCGTCCGGTAGCTCATATCGAGGGCGTCGTACACCATGAGCCGGCCCAGCAGCGGGTCACCGATACCGGTGATGAGTTTGATCGCCTCGGTCACCATGATCGAACCGATGGATGCGCACAGCACCCCGAGCACACCACCTTCGGCGCAGGACGGCACCATCCCGGGCGGCGGCGCCTCCGGGTAGAGGTCGCGGTAGTTGATGCCGCGGCCGTCGGGGGCGTCCTCCCAGAACACCGATACCTGGCCCTCGAACCGGTAGATCGAGCCCCAGACATAGGGCTTACCGGCCAGGACGGCGGCGTCGTTGACGAGGTAGCGGGTGGCGAAGTTGTCGGTGCCGTCGAGGATCAGGTCGTACTCGGAGAACAGTTCCACCGCGTTCTCCGGTTCCAGCCGGATCTTGTGCAGCCGCACATCGATGTTGGAGTTGATCTCCAGGATCGAATCCCGGGCACTGTCGGCCTTGGGCCGGCCGATATCGGATTCCCCGTGGATGACCTGCCGCTGCAGGTTCGAGGCATCCACCTCGTCGAACTCGACGATGCCCATCGTCCCCACCCCGGCGGCGGCCAGATACAACAGGGCCGGCGAGCCCAGGCCGCCCGCACCGATCACGAGCACCTTCGCGTTCTTCAGCCGTTTCTGCCCGTCCATCCCGAGATCGGGAATGATCAGGTGGCGGCTGTACCGGGCGACCTCGTCCCTGGTCAGCTCCGCGGCAGGCTCCACAAGTGGGGGCAGGGACTTCGGTGATGACACGTCTTCGAACTCCTCGTATCGAATAGCCGGGTTGCGGTGTGCGCGGGCGCGGCTGTACGGACGGTGACCCGTGGCCGGCGCGGCGACCGGTCGCACCGGCGCCGGTTCCGGATACAACGCGGGCGCGCCGAGCATTCTTCCCGCGTCCCGTCGGAGCCCCGCGCCCAGGGCTCGGCGAACGCGACAGGCTTCGAACCGGGCCGCGCTGCCACGGCCGCCGCGGAATCGAATACCGCCCGCAACCGCGGCCGCGCCGCCACGGGTACCGGGGGCGGGGCCGCACTCGCCGCAAATTCTGCCGGCCTGCCCCGGATCAGCCGCGTGGATAAGGCCACGGGTTGAAACGGCAGGTCTTGCCGTCCATCGGTACCACCCCGGACGGGTCGAGCGCGGCGATCTCGTTGTTCGCCGTACCGAAGGTCTGCTGCATCATCACCGGCGCCAGCGCGCCTTCGCGCTCACACGGTTGATGCGCGTGGTAGCCGATGGCATGACCCACCTCATGGTTGACCAGGTACTGCCGGTAGGAACCGATATCCCCGTCGAACGCCGGTGCCCCGCGGACCCAGCGCGCCTCCGAGAGCACCACTCGCCCCTGGTCCGAGTTGTAGCAGGAGGAGTCGATCGGGATCTCGAACCCGCACGTCTCCCGGGTGGTGTTGCGGGCGGTGAGCGAAATACGGAAATCCGGGTCACCGCGATCGATGCGCTGGAAGGCGAATTTCCGGTCGTGCACCCAGCTCTTCGGGTTGCCGAGGGTGGATTCGACCAGCTGGGCCACCGAATCGTCGCCACCGAAGGCCCGCGTATCGATCCCGTTCTCGATTTCGACCGTGTAGCGGAAGGTGTACTGCTCCCCCACCCCGACCCGTTCCGATGTGCCCGGGAGGACTCGCCAGGTGCCCTTACCGTTCTCGGTGAACCGTCCGCCGGCCGGTAGCGCACCGACGGGCAGGTCCTCCGGGAAGCGCCCGTCGCCCGGCGGCGCCCCGATGATTCCCGCACTCGCCGGTGGTGTGCCGAGCACCCCCGGTGCCGGGTCGGCCGAGTCCGCCGGCGTCCCCGGCCCGGACCGGACAGCATCGACCGCCACGAAAGCAGTGAGGGCGAGCAGCGCAGGGAGCGCGTAGGCACGCCAGCCGTAGCGTGCGGCGAAACGGCGCAACCACGCCCGTTTCCCGCCGGCCTGCCCGGAATCGGCAGGCGGCGGGGTCGCGGTGGGATCCCAGCGCGCGACCAGCGGCTGCCGGGATTCGTCCACCCGCTCGACCGCGGTCCCGGCCCCGGTCGTCGTCGCGTCGTCGGCGGCAGCGAGGTCTGGATCGTGGGGGCGGTGCGCGCTGCGCCCGCCGCCGGAAGAGCTGCCCGGTCGGTCGGTCACAGCGTCCACACTCTCACAGGGGGCCCGGACCGGTGGCAACGGCGGTGGCCGAGGCGCCCACCCACCGTCCGGTCCGGACCGTTTGTCGAGTGTTCCCAGTACAGGGAGATATATCGCCGCCGGTACCGGTTCACCCACCCGGGTCGGCAACAGCACTATAAGCGAGTATGGTGCTCGAAAGACCCGGTACACACCCCTTTGCCGGGGAATCGACTGGGAGATCCGAATATGACCGACCTCGTGGACCGGATGACGTCGCGCTCCTCGTCCGGCACCGCACCGAAACGTGGCACCCGGCTTCCACGTGACGAACGACGCCAGCAGCTCCTGGCCGCAGCCAGCGAGGTCTTCGTACTTCGCGGCTACCACGCCGCCGGAATGGACGAGATCTCCCAGTGCGCGGGAGTCAGCAAACCGGTGCTCTACCAGCACTTCACCAGCAAACTGGAGCTGTATCTGGCGGTCCTGCAGAACTACGTCGACATGCTGGTATCGAGTGTGCGCCAGGCGCTGCGCTCGACCACCGACAACAAGCAGCGGGTCCGGGCGGCCGTCGCCGCCTATTTCGATTTCGTCGACAACGAGATGCAGGGTTTCCGCCTCGTCTTCGAATCCGACCTCACCAACGAACCGCAGGTACAGCGGCGCGTGGAGCAGGCCACCGAAGCCTGCGTCGACGCGGTCTACGACCTGGTGGCCCACGATTCGGGCCTGGACCCCTACCGGGCGCGGATCCTCGCCGTGGGCCTGGTCGGCGCCAGCCAGTTCACCGCCCGGTACTGGCTCGAAGCCGATCGGCCGATCCCCAAGGACGAGGCCGTCGACACCACGGTCGCGCTGGCGTGGGGCGGTCTCAAGCACGTTCCGCTGCATCCGCTCGTCTGACGTTCGAAGCCCCCGCCCGATCCGGGCGGGGGGTTCGACGTTATACGGCCGAAACCTCAGACCGCGGCGAAACCCACCCGGCCACCGGTGGCGGCGCCGATCTCCACGTAGGCGACCTTGCCGGCCTGGATCAGGTACTTCCGGCCCTTCTCGTCGGCCAGCGTGAGGACCCCGCCCGAGGCGCCCAGCGCTTCGGATACCAGTGCCTCGACCTCGTCCGGGGTCTGGGCGCTGGAGATGACGAGTTCGCGCGGGCTATCCGAAATACCGATCTTGACCTCCACGGCCAACCTCCGAACCTGTAGTCCTGTGCTGTCCCGGCAAGGTTAGTTGAGCGTCTCGGCAGGGTGGTAGACGCCCGGCTGCGCCCTCAGCGAACAATGACCTACAGGCCCAGAACCGCCATACGTTCCGAATGAGCCGTCTGCATGCGGTCGAAGAGAGTGGCGATGCCGTTGAGATCGCCGGTGGCCGCGAGAACCAGTTCGGTCAACTCGTCGCGCTGGGCCATCACGTACTGGGCCTGCGTGATCGCCTCACCGAGCAGGCGACGACCCCACAGGGTGAGCCGGTCGCGTTCCGAACGGCTGGCCGCCACCGCCCGGCGGACCTCGTCGATCACGAATTCCGAATGCCCGGTCTCGGCCAGCACATCGCGCACCACGGCCGCCACGTCGGGGCTCAGCACACCGGCGATTTCCCGGTAGAAGTCCGCGGCGATACCGTCGCCGACATGGAACTTCACCATCGATTCCAGCCAGGTGGACGGGTCGGTGGAGCGGTGGTAGTCGTCCAGCGCCCGGGTGAACGGCGCCATGGCGGTGTACACCTCGGCACCGCGTTCGGTGAGCGCGGCCTCGAGGCGTTCGAAATGCGCGAGTTCGGCCGCCGCCATCCGGGCGACCGCGACCTTGCCCGGCAGACTCGGCGACAGCGCGGCTTCCTCGCTGAGCCGGTAGAAGGCGGATATCTCACCGTAGGCCAGCACCGCGAACAAATCGGTGACACCGGGATGTTCGGCGGGAATAGGCGACGCGACCGGCTCGCTCGGCGTAACACCCAGCGCGGCGGGTGACTGTGCTCCCATGGAACTCCAGCGTAGTACCTGCCGGCGCCGGGCGATCGCGCTCACGCCGGTGTTGTGAGGAACTTGTCGAGGTAGGTCCACGTGGTATCACGGGCGGTGGCGCCGGCCAGGATCCCCAGATGCCCGCCGGGTGCCGTCTCGTAACGCACGGATTCGGCGCCGGTGAGGGTGCGCAACCCGCGTTCCACCGCGCGCGCCGGGGTGATCACATCCGATGGTCCGCCCACCAGTAGCACCGGCGCGGTGACATCGGCCAGCCGGATCGGCCCGGTACCGAAATCCACGACCCCGCGGCCGATTTCGTTACGCAGCACGAGCCGGTTCCACAACTGCTGGTACATCCGGCCCGGATAGCCCGGCATATCGGCCATGAACCGGTCGACCGCCTCCATCCGGGCCAGCGATTCTGTGCGCGTGAGATTCCCGGCCACGAACCAGGGCCGCTTCACCTCCCGATCCCACGCGGTGATGCGGTACGCGAGCCGGGTCAGCGGCGCCGGAACGCCGCCCATCGCACCCAGCACCGCGCCCACCGCGGCACCGGTGCCGGTACGCCGGGCCAGCGCGGCCAGCTGCGGGGTGCCGGGCATCGCGTTGTAGTCCAGCGGCGACCCGATCGTGGTGATGGACCGGATCGGTAACCCGGTGTCGGCGGCGGCCGCCAGCAGAGCCATCGTGCCGCCGAGTGACCAGCCGACGAGATCCACCCGCGGATCCCCGCCGGAACCGTCCCGGTCGGCGACCGTACGCCGGATCGCTTCCGGAAGGATGTCGTGCACCCAGTCCTCGAACCCCATCCGGCGATCGGCGTAGGTGATCTCGCCGTAGTCGATCACATAGGGCGCCCGCCCGGTCGCGAGCAGGAATTCGGCCACACTCTGCCCCGGCCGCAGATCGAAACAACTGGCCGGCGCGGCCCCCCGCGGCCCCCGCCCAACCCCCCGCCGCGCCCGGCCCCCCCCCCCCCCCCGCCAGATCGCTGTCGGCTCCGTTTCGCATGGCGGCCTGCGACATCAGCATCGGAAGCAGGGAACTCATCAGTGAGCTCCCCATACCGCCGGCTGCCGCCATCGGATCGGTGATACCACCGAGCGATCCGGACGGATTGTTCATTCCGGGGGGACTGCTTGCCTGCAGTGCGTCGTTTGCGCGGTCCTGCATCTGCTTCGCCGCGTCGGCCAGGTCGGCACTGGCTGTGCCGGGAACTTCCGGAGTCCCTACGCCCAGCCTGTCGAGCCCGGCGGGATCGGTGAGGCCGATATCCTTACCGTCCGGCGTCAGCCCGGGGTCGTTCAGACTTCTCTCGAGAGCACCGACCCGGTCGTCCAGCGCCCGGGACGCATCCTCGTCTCCGGCGCCCGGATCCTCGATTCCCGACGCCACCCGCTCCATCGCGTTCGCGGCGTTCTCCAGGATGCCGATCAGCTCGTCGAACCCCTGGGAAACTACGCTCATGAAATTGATTTCGAGTTCGGCCGAAGCGGTGAGCTGCTGCACCTGTGTATTCGCACCGGCGATCAGATATCCCACCTCCTCCTTGACCGTTGCCGATATCTCTTCGATCTTCGCCGCTCGGTCCTTGTTGCTCACCTCCGACTCGTAGAGCTCGTCCAGCGCAGAATCCACTTTCGCGGTCGCCTGTGCGTAGCTGTCACCACCGCTACCACTACCGACAGTGATGCCCTGCGGCATCCGCGGGGCAGGATCGAGCCGCAGTTCGATCTTCTTCTCGAGGTCGCCACTCATCTGGTAGACGTCGACCACGGTGGCGGCGAAAGACCCCCGCGCCCCGCCGAAGGCGGTGATCAGTTCGGGGCTGAGCTCCTTGGGCCGCAGCAGAAAACCACCCGGGCCTGTGGTCACCACAACACCAGGATTGGTTTGGGACTCCGTAAACGGCGGCTTTCCGGCGAGACCGGCCGCTGCCGCCGCGGAGCGCCCGTCCCATACGAGGGGAACGGATCCACCTCCTCCTGGCCCGCCTCCCCCATCGGTCCAATCGATCGCAATGGCTGTCCCGATACCCGAGCCCAGTGCGACCAGAGAGGAGCGACCGTAGCTTGCCGCATAGCCCTTTTCGCCCCACCACTCGGCCTTGCGTTTCGCGGCGAGCTCGGCGGCCATTGCCGCGTCGGCCGCATCTTCCAGCCCAGGGGAGGCAGCATCGGCCTTCCGATACTCCTCCAATGCTTCGTCGGTCTCTTTGGCGGCGTCATCCCGGGCTTTCTTAGCATCGGTGACGGCGTCGTCGGCGGCGGTGGCCTCACGTCGTGCGGCGTCCACACGGTCGCTCATCCGCGCATACGCGTCCGGGTTGGCTGCCGGATCGATCCGGGCCAGGTCGGCCTCCGCACGCTGCAGTTGCTGGTGCGCGGCCGTCTGCTTCCCCTCGGCACGCGTCAACGCATCCTGCGCTTCGTCCAGCTTGTCACCGGCGGCTTTCACCGCATCATCGGCCCTGTCCAGGGCGTCGGCATCGTTGACCGCTCTGCTGTGCACATTCTGGGCCTCGGAGTATGCCTCATCGGCCTTTCCGAACTTACCGAGACCTTTACTCAACCCCAAACCGGCCACGGAGCCCAAGGCACCGAATCCAGCACCCGCGATAAAACCTTCAGTTGTCGAGTCGATGCTGGCGCCGCTGGAAATTGCGGCGCCCGCGGCGCCCCCGATACCACTACCTACGATATCCGCCGTGAACTCTTTACCCAGACCCTTACCAACGCCCAACCTGCTTATCCCGTAGGAGACACCGAGATCCACCACCATCCCGGCAACATCCCGAAACTCGACCACAATGCCTCCTAAGCGGGTACCGCGACATCGGTGCCCTGCTCCGCGGCAGGGGGACCGGCGGCGGTGCCCCGCGCGGTCGGCCCGATACTCGGTGGGTGGAAGAATCCGCCGAACGCGCCGAACGCGCCTTCCGCGTCACGCATTTCCGCGAGTGAGGTCACCGGTTGCAGCGCCCCGTCGACCACCGCTTCCACCGTTGCCTCGGCTGAGGATTCGGCCGGGAAGACCACGAGCAGCGCGTTCCGGTTCTCCCAGAGCCCGACATCGCCGGTTGTCAGCTGGGCGGGATCGACACGCGCACCGATTCGCTTGGGATCCGACCACTCGGCCGCGGTACCGGCATAGGCGGCCTGGGCATCGGTACCTGCCGCATTGCCGAATGCCCGGTCCAGTCCACGAGCCACCACAACGGATACCTCCTGGGTACGTCCATCGGGGAATGTGTACACCACCCGACCGGACTCGGCTTCCACGGTCGCCCTTCCCGGTGGTGGGGAGTTATCGGAGGGCGGCGAGACCGCCCTGGCCGGACCGGCGGGTGCCGCTGGTGCTCCAGCGTTCTGCCCGGTGGCCGGTTGTCCCGGACTCGGCGCCGCAACGACCCCGGGCCGGAGTGGGGCAACAGAGGTGCCGTCCTCCGATTCCCGGCCCTCGG
This sequence comes from Nocardia carnea, assembly GCF_029868855.1. Taxonomy (GTDB): domain Bacteria; phylum Actinomycetota; class Actinomycetes; order Mycobacteriales; family Mycobacteriaceae; genus Nocardia; species Nocardia carnea_A. The sequence goes on from NZ_JARWOV010000260.1 coordinate 8,087, forward strand.
CGCGCAGCCCGTCTTCCGAATCATTCCGGCGGTTGCCCAGCGCACCTCGCATCAACTGCGGCAACATCATTGCCTGAAGTGCCGGCCCCATGCCACCTGGGCTCGCCGTCACCGGCATTCCGCCCGGCGGTGCGCCGATGGCAGGGCCCGCAGGTTCGTTCCCACTCGCGCCAGGTGCCCTGGACGCCGGGCCGGAATCGGTCCCTGTCCCCGCGCCGGAATCGCCGCCACTGCCCGAACCGGCACCGGCGCTCAGATCCAACGGCTCAGGCGCCGGCACCCGACCGGGATCGGTGACTGCCGGCTGTTCGGCCTCCGTCCCGGCCCCAGTAGCCCGATCGAACCCGAGGTCGCGCCCGGAGTCAGCAGAGCGATTCCCTTTCTCCGAGGCGGAATCCTCGTCGTCGGACCCCTCCGGCCGCACTTCCGCCGCCAGGTCCTCGAACTGGCCGGCGTAATACGACATGAGTGTCTCGACGTTCGCATAACCGGACTCGAGCAGGACGAATGTGTACGCGTCCTCGCTCTGCATTCCCTCGCCCAGCCGTTGTGGGTCGACGAAGTAGACAGGCAGGCCGCTGGCATCGCTGAGCTTCTCATTGTGCTCGGCAAGCAACGCGGTGAGATTCTTCCCGTCGCGCGGGTCGGTGCCGGCGTACTTGTTCTGGACAGTGATCGATGCCGCCAGATCGTATCGACCACCTCGGCAGAGCGACGAAGATCGCTTCACAGCCTCCGCCACGATTGCGGATCGCGCTCTTATCGTGGCGTATCGGTCCCGCAACAGTTCGACCCGGTTCGCGTAGTCCGGTATCCCGGCGCGCTCTTCTCCGAAAATTTCGGAGACGTCCATTTCCTCCGGTAGTTCCTGCGCCTTTGTAGGCTTCTCACCGAAAGTGGTCCAGCTCTCGAAAGCGAGGCTGGGAAGCGTCCGGAAATTCCGTTGCATAGGCCCGGTGAATTCGAGTCCCTCGGGCAGTTTGTGCGGATCGGGCATGTAGATATGGGGCATGTCCTCGGGAATGTCGGAGAGCTCGTCCGCACTGATATCGATCAGGGGTATGGCAGGGTATCCGAGATGCTCGTAGACCGTATCCCGCACGCCGGAGTCCGCTGTCCATCCTGTGGTCGCGGCACCCAGCAGGCCTGCATATGTCTTCCACGCCGAGACGTGCCCACCGTTCAGCGCCCTCGGTAGCACTCCCCGCCACCCGAGGTTCCGCGCCAGAACACTGCCACCTGTCCCCAGAATACCCTTCACACCGAAACTCGCGGCCCCACCGAACAATCCGCCCACCGCTCCGAACGCGGCACCACGCAGCGGGTCTTCGTTCTGCGCCGCGGAGGTGATTCCACCCGCCACAGAGCCGAGAACGATAGCCAATGGCGGACCCCCGAGCGTGAATCCCACCACGCTCACCGTGCCGACTACGAGTTCGTCCCAGTTGTTTTCGAAGAAGTCGCCGAGTCCCACGTACTCACCGGCCCCGATGAGTACGGCGCACGGCCACGAGGTCCCGTCCACGGTTGCCTGTTCCGAACCGGCCGAGAGAGAGTTCTCGGCACCGGCAACCGACCATGCGCGCGCCTCCCTTCGTGATGCCCTCATTGTCCCGGATTCCCAGCACAGGGAAGCCCTGACCTGCTGGAACAGGGCATTATCGAGCGTGCAGCCGCGGGCTCGCGCACGAGCACCCTTCCCCAGGCAAGGGCTGAATGATGACGCAGGAGGAAACATCTGATGAACCTGCGCACTTCGGGCTGCGGAGCCGACGTGAACAGCTTCCCACTCCGATCCCCAGCACCCGCAAACCCCGACTGTCGGTCGGATACGCCGATGGTCCCGGATTCCGAAATCTGGCGGTGAACGCTCGATGACCACGCCGACCCGACAGGCAATCGCGCCGCACACCGGCACCACCGCCCGCTCCGCTGCGGAGCACCGGACCTGGAACCCGCTGCGCTGGTATCCCGACACTCTCGTTCTCCGGGCCAAGGACTGGGCACGGGCACGACCTTGGCGGCGACGCATGCTGTGGACGCTGTTGATCTTCTTCGTTCTGGTCGTTTTTCCGGGCGTTGTCGGCGCCGTGGCCACTGCCCAGGTGAGCAGCGGTGTATCCCAGGTCGACGGTCTCAGCTGGATGAATGTCAGGGATTCCGAGGGTGTTCCACTCGCGAACTACACATTCGCCACCGACAGAGGCGATCTGTTCAACCCCGGGAACACGATTCTGTGGACCCTCCTCGGTGTGGAATTCGTCGGCTACATGTCCATCGTCACCACGGCGATCTGGATTATCGGGTTCACCCTGAGTTTCGCTTGGCTCGACATGTTCGCCGACGCCCTCATCGGAGTGGCCGACGCTTTTGTCGCCCAGGTCGCGACACCCATGGTGCTGATCACCGCGGTCACCATCGGCGCGTTCTTCGTGGCTTGGTTCATCGTCCGCGGCTTCCCGGGCAAAGCCACCATGCAGGTGATCACGATGTTCGGTGTGGCGGTCCTCGGTCCGATCTTCCTCGCCGAGCCATTGCACGATGTGCTTTCGTCGGATGGCTTGCTCACCCTGGGGCGCGATGTCGGAATCTCTGTGGCCGCGGGCCTCACCGGCGACGGTAACCCGAATCCGACAACGCTGGTCACCGGGATGCAGAACGACCTGGCCGATAATTTCGCCCGGAAACCGGTGCAAGTGTGGAATTTCGGGCACGTGGTCGACAACTACTATTCCTGCCGGTCTGCCTGGACTTCCGGCGCGCTTTCCGGAGATGACGCCAATGTCCGGCAGGCAATGGAGGACTGCAACAACAAGGCCGCGTCCACCAAGGCCGACAACCCGACCATGGGACAGGTCGGTACCGGCTTGATCCTGCTGGTCTGCGCAACCCTGCTGCTCTTGTTCGCGATCTATCTGGCGTTGAAGGTCACGAAAGCGGCATTGGACACCATTTATCACGGCTTCATGGCGATACTCGGTTTCGCGGCGGGCGGGTTCGTCTACGGCCCGACACAGACCTACCTGGTCCGCAACGTCGTCGACGGATTCGTCTCTGCGGCACGAATGACAGCCTTTACGTGTTTTCTGGGCATCTACATACTCTTCATGAGCAATCTGTTCGACCAGGCACCCGGCCAGGTCATCTCGGTGATCGTCATCGCGTGCGTGGTGGAAATCGTGGCCATTGCCCAGATCCGGCGTCTCAATAAAAGCCTGGACCGTGGAAACAACTGGGTGGCGAATCGCTTCGCGCTGGCCATCCAGGGCAACCAGGGTGGCGGTGGAGGCGGCGGGGGCGGCGGCACGGCCCTGGGCATGGGTGTCGGCGCCGGCGGATCCGGTGGGGGCGGTTCGCTGAGCGGGCTCGGCATGCTCGCCGCCCTGAGTACGATCAACAACTCGCCGGTGACCGGCTGGCTCATGATGGCCACGCCCAACCCGTTGAGTCCCTTGGCGCGTGGCAAGCGACGTTCGGAAATGACGAATATCCGCACCGCGGCGTCACGCCAGCAGATGTACGACTGGTCGCAACAGGGCCGCACCAACTGGCTGATGCGAGCACAGCAGAGAGCCGCCCCGTTCGGTGGCATGAACACCGCACTAGGCCTCGCGCACGCTCTCGACGGGTTGGGCGATATGAAAGTGCCGGGCAACTGGTTGAATGCCGTACTGCTCGCCGGTGATGCCCCTGATGCCATGGCGAACCAGAGTTTACGTGCACTTGCCGCCATGAACTCGAGTATGTCCAGCAATCCTTATGGCTGGAAACCACTGCAGAAAGCGATCGCCGCAGCCCGCGCCGTCGAAAACCATATGCGCCCGACCGATCCATTGGAGGCCCGCCAGGCCTTCGCGGCCCAGGCGGCGATGGCGGCAGCCAACTTCCGGCGCCACACCATTCGGCCGCGCCCCGGAGCTGTGATCGATCAGGGATTCATCAACCGGGTCAAGCGACATTGGGACTCCGATGTCGCGCTGGCCCAGGCCATCACTCCCGCCGAATGGAATATGGTCGGCCGTGATACTCGCTGGGAGCTCGGCAATCAGGCGGCGCGAGGATTCGAGGCAGCAGCAAACGCTTTCGCGGCGAATCCGAACAATCTCGCCGCCCAGCACGAGCTTCACCGGTGGCATCTGCGGGTGGCCAACCTGGACCATCTCGATCCGAGCCAAGGCCTGGACCCCTTCGACCCCTGAGCGCGGCGGATCGGCCCCTACAGGGTTGATTCACGCCCAGCGTCGCGCCGCGAAGCTGGGGGGCAACGAGGTGACCCGGACATCCTTGCCGCGGCTCGGTGCTTCCACGCACTTGCCGTCGCCGATGTACATCATCACGTGCCCCATCTCCCCGTTCTTGTAGCTGCTCGCGGGGAAGATCAGATCGCCGGGCTGGATATCCTTGTTCGCCACCTTCGGCAGCGAGTTGAACTGGTCGTCGGCGACGCGGGGAATGTTGACCCCGGCTTTCTTCGCCGCGTACTGCATGAGACCCGAGCAGTCGAAGCTGTTCGGCCCCTCGGCGCCCCATACGTAGGGATCTCCGACCTGGTTCAGGGCAGTCTTCACGGCATGCTGCGCGCGGGCGGATCCGCCCTCGGCCCCGCCCTTGCCCTTGCCCTTGCCGGACGCGAATTTCACCCCGCCGGGAAGCTCCTTGCCCAACAGGTTGTACAAGTACTGATTGGTCAGCTGGTTGATGGCCGAGGCGGCGTCACCGGCATTCGCGGACCCCCCGGATACGATCTTGTGCGCCGCCTGCAGGGCAATGGTCAGGATCTGGCGTACCTTCTGCTGGCCTTCTTTCGTGTACGCCATCGGCCCGAGCTCGGCCAGGGCCGCGTTGACCTGTTTCACCAGCGACCGCACCGCATTCTTGTCGACCTTGTTCGAACCGGCCAGCCCGGAAATATATTTCACCAGTTGCTTGTCCAGATTGTTGAACGCCGACGCGGCATTGTCCTGGAACAGCATCCGGGCCTTCAGCATGGCCGGCCCGGCACCACTGGAGGACTCCGAACCGCCGTCCACTTCCTCCTTCAGTTTCTTCATCTCGGGATCTTTCGGGTCGCCCTCGCCGTACATATCCTCGAGAAGTTTCAGCACCTTCATCGCACGCTCGGCTTCCGGGGACATTCCCGTCGCGCCGCCTTCGGCTACAGGCGCCGCGCCACCAGCGCCACCCGTCAGACCCGAGAGCGCCGAACCGATCATGGGTAGCAGGGTCGCGCCCGCCATCATCGCCATGGGCGCCATGCGCGCCAGCATCTCGGGATCGACCAGCGGCTCGGGTTCGGCTTCCGCGCGCCTGTCCGCCACCGGGGCAGCGGCGGGCGCGGGGCCCGCCGCGGGTTGCGCCGGTGGCGGGTGGGCACCGGCCGACGGCGCGGGTACGCCAGGCAACGGAAGGACCGGCAGACCGGGTAGCGCGAGGCCGGGGGGCGGCGCGGCCGGCGCCGGCGCGGACTGGGCTACCGGGGTCGCGGTGGCGCCGGACGACGGGGCGGGGCCGGGTTGTGGCGCTGCCGGCGCGCCGGGCACATTCGGATTGCCCCCGCCGGCGCCCCACCGCCTGCGCTCACCGGTCCACGGGGATCCGGTTCCGGGAGCGCCATCGTTCTCCGGATCGTCGTCGTACTCGGCCTCTACTGCGAACGGCCCGATTTCCGCGCTGGTCACGACACCTCCCGCAATACCCGCTTGATCTGCACGTGCCCGGCGCCGGGGATACCCGTCCGGACGAACTCCCCGCCCTCGACCGTCACCAACTCATCGGAACCCAGCGCTATGCCCGCCCGGGTCGCGGCGTTGTCCCGGTAATCCCAGAACACCAGATCGCCGGCCGATATCGCGGCGGGATCTACCGTATGCCCACAGAACCCCTGCTCCCGCACGGTTTCCGGCAAGATCACCGGTTCGCCGTTCGTGATGTCACCACAGTTCTCCGCCGCGGCCGCATAGGGCGCACGGCCGGGTACGCATCGTTGCGACGAGATGGCCAGCGAGGCGCTGTAGATCACATCTCGGACATACTCGGCCGCAACCGCCGCACCGCCCGCCTCGGGGTACCTCAGGGCGAGATCGGCGGCGCATGCCGCGGCGGGAGCGTTGCTGCCCTCTCGGAGGGCCGGACCTTGGCGGGGAGCCACCCGCATGGCAGACGTGCATTCCCGGTCTCGCGGTGCGACAGCCGGGTCGTCGGCCGCGAAGGTCAAGGATGCGTACGGGTTACCGGTGGGAGTGGCGGAGGGCGATCTGGGTGCGGTGGGAACCGATACGGTGGGGGTGCCGGCGGGGGTCGCGGTGGTAGGCGTTGTACCGGTAGCAGGTCCGAGCGCGATATCGCATTGGCGCCCGAAATCCTGTTTCGCCATCGATGTCAACTCCGCGAACGGCGCCCCGACCATGAGCGCGGGCCCGCCGCAGCAACACAACGACATGGCAGCCAGCACCACGATCAGCTTCTTCTTCGAGTTCTCATTCGACTTCTCGTCCGACGCCACCACAACCGATTCACCCGCCGCCCCAACGGACTCAGCGGACAGCCTCCGATTCCCTCCGGGCAGGACGGGGCGCCACGGTCGGCGTACTGGTGATGGCCTCCGCCCGGTCCGCTCGGGCCGGCCCGAGCACTTTGCCACGTCCGATCCGACTCAACGCGTCCCGCATGAACATCTCACCGCGACGTTCTTCCGGTACCTGCCGGCCGGCTCCCACCGGCGGCGAGGTCTCCTCCCGCAGGGCCTGCAACAGGTACGGGGCCTCCTCCAGATCCACACCCAGCCACTCGAGGCTGTTGCGAGCCAGCGTTTCGTCCCGTTGCCGGAAGACGAACCGGTTCGGGATCAGATTGTGCGCCGCGCCCTGGAAGTCGGTGGCGGGGTCGTGTGAGGCCAGCCCGATGGCGGCGAGGTGTTTCCGGCCGTCACGACTGAAATCCGATGTCACCGATGCGCCGACCTGGGTCTGGGTGAAATGGTGTGCCTCGTCGCCGACGAGGAGCCCGAACCGTCCGTTGTCGGAGAGGAACGCTTCCCGCGCCGTTACTCCCACCAGTTCGTAGAGCGCCGTACCCAGTCGTTTCGTCAACGGTAGCCGGTTGTAGAGGTGTGGAGTGGTCAGTTCCTCGGCGGTCGGCAGGGCCAGCTTGTGGCTGCGGACCACCGTGGCGGCGGCATCCAGCCGGATCGGTGCGAGATTCGGATCGAACAGTACCGGCACCCGTTCGACAATGGTGCCCAGCCGGGATGCCAGGTCCGCGTACTCGTCGAGCGCGCCGGGCTCGTCACGCAACCGGCACACCACCCGGTAGAGGTCCAGTAGGCTGGTGATGCGGTGCTCGGCGATTCCTTTGGGTGAGAGCAGGTTACTGATCACCGCGCCGGTACCCGAGGTGGGCGACAGGTCCAGCAGCGGTAGCACGGAATCCAGTGCGCGTTCCCCGGCGACTCGCGGATCGAACAACCGCAGCGGATCCAGCGAGACCGACGGGTTCGCCAGGTCGATGACCACGGCATCGTCGATGGCGGACGCGAAATGCTCCCACTCCCCCACCTGGCTTCGGTCGATCGCCAGGAATTGCCCGCCCATATCGTGTACGAGCACGGCCATGAGCTTCAGGAAATATGATTTACCCGAACCGAGTTCGCCGGTGACCGCGAAGGATGCCGAGAGGTCGTGCAGCGCGGCTTCCATGATCCCGAAATGGATCGGCTCGAAATGCCCGGACAGCAGGTTGAGTCCGATCACCGGACCACTGTCGTCGCCGATCTGGCTGGTCGTGAACGGAACGAACCCAGCCCACATATCGGAGGGCACGATATGGGCGAAATCGTCGAACGCCCGCCGCGGCGGACTTCCGGGAACCAGCAGCGACCAGAGGTCGACCTGTGCGCCGACGGGCGTGGCCATCTCCACCTGGAAACGTTTGTAACGGCGCCGCAGAGTGTTCACCGCGTCCATGGTCTCGTCGTGGGAGGGTCCACCCACGGCGATGACGGTGGTGAAGGAAACCTCCGATTCGCCGCCGTTCACCTCGAAGTGCTGGTTGTACTCGCCCAGCATCTGTGCCTTGGACATGAGGGTGTTCTGGGCGAACGAAACCTCTTGGTCGCGCTGGTCCATCTGTTCGCCGAGGCGCCGCAGATTCACCTCGTTGCTCTTGAGGACCTGATCGGCAGGCTTGGTGGAGATCCGCATCCCCCAGTCGACGGTGACAGCGCCGCCGAGACCGTCGATCACGTTCAGGAATTCGCTGCCGCCCGGAAACATCATGCCCGAATAGGGGAACGACCGCGGGGTCAGCATCGCCTGGTAGGAGGGACGGTAGCCGGTGTCGGGCTGCACCACCTTGATCACCGGAACGAAAGAGGGACGAAGCCGGCGCTGGGAATCGGCCCGAGCGCCTTCGTCCAGCGCCGCGGATTTGAAAACCGCCGCTGTCGCATCGTCGAGCGCACCGGCTCGGGTCGGCGCTACCGGATCACCGACCGCTCCGCGCGCCAGATAGTGCTCCCACAGCCACTGGAACAGTGCGGCGGGGACCGGCACCGGATCGAAGTCTCCGCCGATCCGCGAGAGGATCTCGTTGGCTTCCTCTTCGTAGGCGTCCAGTTCGGCCCGCGAAATGGCGGTCGCGTCGATCGTTGTCGTACTACCCCGCCACATCCGGGAGAGCGCCGAGATCCCGCCGGTATTGGCTGTTCCTACCGGGATGGAGAGCAGGTAGATACGGGTTTGCGGGGAGATCGCCCGGACCCGCTCATAGGAGGCGAACACCTCGTCGGCGTAGTCGGCGCATTCGTCGAGATCCACACCCTCGACCATTTTGCTCAGCACATCGAGGGTGTTCTGCCGGGCCTGGATTCCGAGCAGCAACGACCCGTTGGGCAAGTTGTTGACCAGCGCGTGGTGGGCAAGTTTCACATCGAACTTGTCGCCGGCCTTCCGCAGACCGTACCCGAGAGGGGTGATGAAGTACGTGGCCGTGACCAGGCCAGAATGCGTGAACTGAAGATGTCCGCGGATGGCGGCGGTAGGTTGTAGATCCCGGTTGAAACCCATCAGCGTCCCTCTCCGCTTGCCGACCGCCCCCCGTTACTGCTGATCATCGACTGCCAGCTGGACACCGGTGGTGACGAGTCCACCACTTCCACGGGACGCTGGACCCGATTCGTGTTCAGCAGATCCAGTAGCTGCCCGCCCCGGGCGGATACTCGTCGACTGCGGCGTCTCCGGGAATCCCCCGCCATAGGTTCGTGCGGCAGGATCGCCACCACGGTCTCCTCGACGAACATCGTGATCCGGGCCGATTCCGGTGTCACCGGCATACCCGAGGCGAGTACGGGCTTCGGATAGAAGATCAGCCGCGCGAACCAGACCACCCTCGAGAACAATCGCACTCCCGTGTAGGGCACGAGGCCGAGCGCGAATCCGAGCACGGCCGTGAGCGCCAGCCCGGCCAGGAAGGTGATCGCCGGATTCGCCGGCAGGGTCATCGCCCCCGCGCCCGTGAGGATCAGTCCGATCGCGACGCCCGACACCTGCGGCAGTGTGTAGGGCCCGAACGGCAGCTTCTGCCCGTTCTGGGCCTTGCCGATCATGGTGGGAACACGTTTGACCGGCGTGAAGACCTTGATCACCTGTGTGGTCAACGATATCCGCCCCCGACGGGGTGGTCCGGCACGATCATATTTGCGTCCGCGCGGGCGAAATTCACCAGTGTCGGCAACATCCAGAACAGTACTGCGGCCAGAATCGCCGAACCCGCTACACCGAGGATCTTGGCCGGTGACAGCTTGGATTTCGCGGCCTCCGAGATCAGCACGGCCATCGAGACGATGGTGATGAGGATCAGGCCGGCCCAGCGTACGAATACCAGGATGCCGTACAGGATATTGCTGAGATTGCTCATGGTTGCCGCCTCGAATCAGTTCTGGGTCGCCGGGGGTATCTCCGCGGTGGTCGTCGGAGCCCCTGTGGTGCTGCCGGTGGCCGGTCCGGAGTTCTCCCCCTGTGGCACAACGAGGGTCAGTGGCTCCTTCAGCGCCGGCAGTGTCTCGATGGCCCGCACCTGCCATTGACCCTCACCGCGGACCATCGTGAGCGGATAGGCCAGCGCCGGCGCGGTCCCGGCCGCTCCCTTGGGGGTGACTGTGGCCAACACCTGTGCGCTGGAGCCCGCGGTACCGCAACCGGAATCCTCGGCGGTGACAGTCACTGTGGTGAGGTCGGTGAAGGGCGCCGGGCGCAGTGCCGAGATTCCGGAATCGACGGCGACATAGCGCGCCACATCGCCTGCGCCGGTCAGATATGCGCTCAGGAATCCGGTAGCGACCTGAGCAAATGCCGTCTCTTCGCCGCACGGGGCCGAATAGGCCTGCGCCAGATCCGATCCGACCGCGGGCGGTTCCACTGCGGCGGGCAGGGTGAGCGCCCGCAAACTACCCTCGGATACGGATACAGGGACCCGATAGTAGTGCCGTGCGGCGCCCGCCGCCCCGGCCCGGCCGGTCTGCACCGATACGGTTACCGACCACACCTCTACCGCACCGGCGTCGAGGGTGCGGGAAACGTAGACCACCAGCGGCGCGCTGACCTGCGCACCTGTTTTCGGCAACGAGATGCGCTGGGTGCCGTCGACATAGCGGGACAGCGCGTCCTGCTCGCTCGCGTCCGTGCTCAGATAGGTGACGACGAAATCCTGTGCGAACGACGCGGCCAGGCTCGCGTGCCCCGTGACCCCCACCATCTCCTCGTCTCCCGGTGGGGCGGGATCAGGGGCGAATAAGCTGTAGACAGCGTGCCCGCCACCGAGAACCGCGAGCACTGCCAGGACAACCACGACGATGTTGTCGCGACGGCGGCGCGCGGCCATCTGGCGAAGCAGTGCCTCGCCCGAATCCGCGCGTCCAGCCGCCCCAGTCCTCACTCTCGGAATGGTAGAGAGCGGCCTGCCCACCGAGGGAAAACTTCTTCCCAGACATGGGGACCCACGTATATGCCCGTTCCCTACGACACCGAACTGTGCCGTAACCTGCCCGCCAGCCGGAACCGCAGCTGGTCGTCGTAACCGATCGGCCCCTCCTGAGCGCCCAGATCCGCCACGTCCGGCTCCACCATGGGAATATCGTCGACCACACGCACCATTTGGGCGATGGCCAGCTCCCGGTTGGAGAATCCCGGGTACGGATACAGCAGAAGCGAGGTCGGGGTGTAACCGCCGTTGTAGTTCAATGCCCGTACCGTGGTGCCGGCACTCTCCCCGCCGCGTACCCGGGAACCGAGTTCCACCAGCCGGATCCGATCATCGGGATGGAAGACATCGACCGGACGGAAAAGATAGTCCCAGCGTATCCACGGCGCCGGATCGGTGAGCCAGTGGGAGATACTGGTGTATCCCAACTGGACGACCGCGAGGTGGTTGCCCGCACGGCGGTGCGCCTCCCGCAGGCCTACGCTCTCCAGAGTCGGCCAGATGGCCGGATTGTCCTCGGAAGTGATGTCCTCGATCAGCCACCACGCACCGCGGGTGTGTTCGTCGTTGCGTGCCCGCACGGAGATCCGCCAGCGGGTTGCCCGGCCGGCGGTACGCAGCACGGTGACCTCGAATTGCATTTTCTCCCCGGCCTCGGGGCGGTACAGGAGATCGAGAACTTCCGCATGCCGGTCGAACGCCGAGACGCGATGGAAGAATTCGGCGATCGACATACGCGGCACATACTCTTCGGGGGCGATACCCGACAGCGCGGTGATCCCGCTTGGCTGCGCGAGGGTCTGACTGTCCAGATCCCAGATCGCACCCACCGCCGCGGGTAGCGGCGGCACCGGGCCGTCCGCGGGTCCGGCCCACCAGCGCACCGCGTGCACTTCCCCGGCGGGCCCGAATACCGGACGGACCATCAGCCGGTGCGGCCCGGAGCGGGTGGTGAAAGTTCGATCCAGGTCTATGGCGCCCTCAATGGCGGTGCGCAGGGCCTCGGAGATGTCGCGGGTGGTCAATCCGTCGTAGAGGGCCGGAGTTCGTGCGAGTTGTCGTTGCAGTACGCGCCGCCAGTCGGCGAACTCCCGTGCGGCATCCCCGACCGACGCGACGGAGAACCCTTCCGGCGCCAAAGTTTCGACCGTCACCCAGGGGATCACTGCGCCCTCTCATCGCGTGCGTCCAACCGTTTCGCGGTGCATGTCGCTATCGTGACAACGTCCGCAGAAGATAATGTACCGTTGCACAGCGGCACACTCAACAGTGAACTCACAGCAGATACGTCACCCGGTGCGGAGTTCCGCCCGAAGCGCCGCCGGAGAGCCACTCGACCGCCCGGCCACCCGAACCGGCAATAATACGGAAACCGACACGAACACCGCCCAATCGGGCCCTCGATAGGTGTTCCACACCGGAAATCGAACCCGCGACCAGTTTGCCACGAGCACAAGCGGCAGGAGCGTTAATCCCCGGCAATCCAGCTCGGGCAGTGACCGGCCGCACCGAATCCGGACAGGCACAGGCGATCGACCGCTGTAACGATCGGTACCGTCCGGTACGAACTACGCCAGGGCGCCGATCACTCGCTCTGCGATGACAGCGCGATAACTCCCGCGCCCGCCAGCAGGCCCAGATCCTCCAACTCGGAGGGAACCACGCGCAGCCCGGGCAGGAAGGGCAACCGCGCATGCATCGCGACCGCGCTCTGCAGAGGTTTCCACAATGCCGAGCCGGCCGCGGCGACGGGCCCGCCGACGACCACCCGGTCGATATCCAGCAGCGCCGCCACCGAGGCGATGGCCCGGCCCGTCGCGGTGCCGGCTCGTTCCAGCGCCGCCACGGCGATACGGTCCCCGGCCTGTGCATCGGCCGCGAGATCGGTTACGGAATTCCCACCCCAGCCCTGCCGCCGGGCCCAGGCCGTCAACGCCGGCGCGCCCGCCACCGATTCCAGGCATCCACGCCCCCCGCACCCACAAGGGGTGTCGTAACCGGGCACGAGGACATGACCCACCTGGCCGGCGTTGCCCGTCCGCCCGACCACTACGAAACCACCGACCATCACCCCGCCGAACACCGTCTCGGAAACGTGAATCGACAGGGAATCCATGACCTCACGAGTCGCGCCGAAATGCCGCTCGGCCAGCGATAGACATACGCCGTCCAAGGCCATCGCGACGGAGGCGGCGGGAAACAGCTTCTGCACCGACTCGACCAGCGGAAACCCGGCCTGCCATTCCTGGATCTGCATGGGCGCCACAACCCCGGAGGCCATATCGATCGGCCCGCCGGAGGCGATCCCGACCGCGGCGACCTCCCGGCCCGCCGCGATTCGGAGCAGGAGTTCGCGAACCTTGTCCCAGGCAGCCTGCCGCGGTATCGGGATCTGCTGGACCTGGTCGGAGCCCACATCGTCGGCGATCTCGATCGCAGCGAGCCGAGTCGTGCCGATCTCCAACGCCAGGATTGTCATCTACGCACCACCAGAAACTAGATCCGCGCTTGCTCCCGCAGCATAGTCAGACAGCAGCGGATTCCGTCGGGCGGAGCGGACGGCCCAGGACGATATGCCGTTTGGGCGCACCGGAAACCACCGCGCCGTGGGTCGGGCGCGGGCCGTTGCGGATGATCCGCATCGGTCGTTTGTGATCGATCGGCACGGTGCGGTGCCGGTCCAGGTTCTCGATGACGTTGCCGGAGTTGTCATAGGCGATACCCGCCCAGATCATGGCTCGCGGTGCATCGCCCCGCTCGATGAGAGTCTGTGCCAAACGCGCGCACTGGTCGAACAAAGGACATTCATAGCAAGTACGTACTGCCGAATGCCAGGCGTCGGGGGTGCCGGAATCCAGGTCCCAGCTGTCGGGGACCTCCGCGCACGGTGGGCGCTGCGCCGATTTCACCGATGCGACAGGGGGCGGCGCGGTTACCCGCGCCTCATTCGTCGTCCGAGGTAGAACAACGCTCAACGACCGTACTCGTACTGTGCTCATCACCGTCTCCGGAACTGCCGAGGGCACGCCGGGGGATACCGATACGTGTCCCGTTGGTCGGGCGGATCGTCAGGGCTGCTCAACAGTCCCCGGAAACAGCTGATGTCAGCTGTATCACGACGGTAGAACACCGACCGGCACGGAAGCAAGGCCTCGTACCGTTAAGTAACGGGACGTTGACGTTCATTTCACAATATTTAAGCCGTCAGGCATCGGTTCGTTTGGTTACGGACCGTTTATCTACGGGCCCAAATATGGTTTCCTATAGGTATGCCTGGCGAATCCGAGTACACGATCGACGAGCTGGCGCGGGCCGCCGAGACCACCGTGCGCAGTGTCCGCGTGTACCACGAGCGTGGGCTGTTGCCCTCTCCCGATGTCCGGGGACGCATCGGCTACTACGGATCCGATCACCTGAATCGACTGCAGACCATCAGCCGATTGCTCGGGCGCGGTATGAAACTCAACGGCATCCGCGAACTGCTCTCGGCATGGGACCGCGGCGACGGCCTCGCCGACGTCCTGGGCGTCACCGACCAGAACCCCAGCGCTGCCGACCGCCCGTCACCGGATCATCCGCCCCAGCCGGAGCCGGAGGAGCCGGCCTACGAACTACCCGAGTACGTCCAACAGGCACTCGCCGCCAGCGACGACCCGTTCGACGTCTACCGGGTCACCAACCCGCGGTGCAGCGATCTGGCCACCCGCCTCGACGACGCGGGCCTGCCTCCCAACGCCACCTTCCAGCTCATCGAGCGTCTCCGCGCCGATTGCGACCGTATCGCCGACCGGTATGCCGCCGAGATCTTCCATATCCTCGCCGGAAAGAGCTACGAGCAGTCCGAACGAAATATCAAGGACCGCACCAAACTGGAAACCGATCTCGCCATCGCACGGCTCATCGTCACCCGCGCCGCCTCGGAGCTGATCGATCAGGCATTCGGTCGCCGCGCCGAACTTCCGGTGGAGACTGCGGAGCCGCCACGCGCATACCCTGGCCGGCGTAACGCGGCACCGAACGGTAAGCAACCGTCCCGGGCACGGAGCTGAGATACCGGAGCCCATTCCGGGAGATCGGGCGACAATATGTCGGGGTGACAGGATTTGAACCTGCGACCACCCGCTCCCAAAGCGGGTGCGCTACCAAGCTGCGCCACACCCCGTAGTACCCCCGAAGGGGTGGTTTCCGGTCTCGGAGAGAGCGGGTGACGGGAATCGAACCCGCACCATCAGCTTGGAAGGCTGAGGTTCTACCATTGAACTACACCCGCATGCATACGGCAGCGGTGGGATCGCCACGATGCCGTGTGCATGAGCGACTGTACCGAATGCCACTTTCTTTTCGCCAATCAGCCCCCGTTCCGCGTCTCGGCGTGCCGGCCGCTGCCGTGATCCGCGCCTCCTGAGCCGGTGGTTGCGAGCAGCGCGACCGACCCGTGAACACGGCGGCCGGCCGCTTCCCCGGCACTCGGGGAAAAAATTTCGCCAAAGTATGTAACACCGGCGGATTCCGGACGATACGCCAGAGATTGCTGTTGTTCCGGGGTTCGAGAACTTGTTCTAGAACGCAGGTCTCCGGGCCCCACCATCTTGCTACGATCTTCTTGCCGGACGGGGTATCTGGAAAGGGGGCGGTGGCGTGCACCCGACAAGGTGGACCATCCGCACAGCAGTACGACAGAGCCGGATGTTCCCGGCACCGAAGCCGCGCGTTCGCGGCGCGATTACCTCCGCCTGCGGTGATCGCAATGCCTGCTGAGAACCGGCCACCCATCCATTCCACCGCCCGCGAATGGGCCCTGGCGGCCGGGGCCCAGCCCGATGCCGATATCACCGCGGCCGAGATCGAACCGGTTCTCGTCGACATCCTCGAGCAGCTACTTGAGCTGACGGTGTCGGATCCGTTCCCGATCCGCGCCGCCCGCCGGCTCGGGGCACGGTTGTGCGCGGAGCCGCTGCATCGGGTCCGGATGCTCGCCCTGGTGACCCGTACGCTGCTGGGCTTCCCCGCCGGGCCACGCGGCTCCCTGGTGGCGACCCAGTGGCCGCTGGTCGCCAGCCAGGCCATCGACAGTTACGCCCAGGCGCTGCAGGAGCTGGCGCTGGCACAGCAGAAGAAGAACTTCTCCGACGAAGCCACGCAGCGGGTACGTGAATTCGCCGCGCTGCAGCAGCGACTCGAACACGAAGCCACCCACGACGCGCTCACCGGGCTGGCCAACCGCACCCTGTTGCGCAAACGGGTCCGGCAGATGGCCGATCATCCGCAGCGCGGAGTCGGACTGCTGGTGGTGGACTTGGACCGGTTCAAGCAGATCAACGACAACTACGGCCACGCCGTCGGCGACGAGGTGCTGGTCGAACTGGCACAGCGCCTGCGCGAGGTCGCGCCGCCGGGAACCGTGGTCTGCCGCTACGGCGGAGACGAGTTCGTCCTGGCGGCCGGCCTCGACAAGGACCGCGTCGCCGAACTGGCGGGCAATATCGTGCTCGCGCTGAACGATTCGTTCTGGACTGCGGCCGGTCCGGTACCCGTATCGGCGAGTGTCGGCACCACGTATTCTCCGCCGGGGGATCGTGCGGAGCTCGCCGAACTGCTGCGCCGCGCGGACCTGGCGATGTATTCGGCGAAAACCGCGGGTGGACGCCGCTATGTAGGCGCCGAGCCCGGGGGCGAGGCCGTCGATACCGCCGTGGCGGGCTGACCGGGCCGAACAGGTTCAGGCGGGGCCGACACTCGGCGCACCGAAACCTCAGCCGGGCTGGCACCCGGCGCACCAGAACAAGTTCCGGCCCTCGAGTACGCTGTGCCGCACCGGTGTGGCACAGCAGCGGCACGGCTCGCCCGCCCGCCGGTAGACGTAGGTACGGGGCCGGTCGGTAGCGTAGGACGGCGCACCGTGATCGTGCTCGGGTCGAACCACGTGCATCTTCCCGCGGTGCGCCCCGACCCGCATCAACTCCACCAGATCCGCCCACAGCGCCGACCATTCGTCCGGGCTGATCCGATTACCGGGACGCGCCGGTGAAATACCGTGCCGGAACAGCACTTCGGCGCGGTAGACATTCCCGACCCCGGCGATCACGCCCTGGTCCATGAGCAGTGAGCCGATACTGCGCCGGGAGCGGCTGATCCGCGCCCACGCCCGGTCCGGGTCGGCGTCGGCACGCAGCGGGTCGGGGCCGAGCCGGGCGACGAGCGCCGCCACCTCCGGCGGCGTCAGGACCTCGCAGGCCGTGGGCCCGCGGAGATCGGTGCCGAACCCGGATCCGTCACGGCCGGGCCCGGACAACCGCATCCGCACCTGCCCCACCGGCTCCGGCATCGGCAAACCTGATTCGGTGAATGTTCCGTACAGCCCGAGATGGACGTGGACGAACAGCTCGCCCTCGTACTCGTGCAGCAGATGTTTACCCCACGCCTCCGACCGCAGCAGGATGCGCCCGTCCACCCGGGCGGCACCCGCGGCGAATTTCCCCTGCGGACTCGATACCCGCACCACCGCACCGGCCAGGCGCCGTTCGTGCCGGCGCGCGAGCCGGTGCAGGGTATGTCCCTCCGGCACTCGCGTCAGGAAGCGGGCAGCGCGGGCGCTTCGCCGGTCTTCTCGTAGGCGGCAAGAATATCGATACGACGCTGATGCCGCTCCTCCTGCGACCACGGAGTCGTCACGAAGGCGTCCACGATCTCCAGCGCTTCCTGCTGCGAATGCATCCGGCCACCGATACCGATCAATTGCGCGTTGTTGTGCTCGCGAGCCAGCCGGGCGGTTTCGACGCTCCAGGCCAGCGCGCACCGCGCACCCGGCACCTTGTTCGCCGCGATCTGCTCACCGTTACCGCTACCCCCGAAAACCAGTCCCAGGCTGCCCGGATCGGCGACGGTGCGACGGGCCGCCTCAATGCAGAAGGCGGGGTAGTCGTCGAGAGCGTCGTAGACGAGGGCGCCACAGTCGACGACCTCGTGACCGGCCTTCTCGAGATGCTCCTTGACAACGTTCTTCAATTCGAAACCAGCGTGATCGGCACCCAGGTATACGCGCATGCCGCGATTGTGTCAGGCCCGGAAACGGCCGCTGACGGCGGGCGGGCCGCACCGCCGGAAGCCTCCTGACCGCCACTGCACGGCCGAACGAATGCGGAGGTCCC
Organism: Nocardia carnea; assembly: GCF_029868855.1. GTDB lineage: Bacteria > Actinomycetota > Actinomycetes > Mycobacteriales > Mycobacteriaceae > Nocardia > Nocardia carnea_A. The sequence continues at coordinate 26,209 of NZ_JARWOV010000260.1, forward strand.
CTTAGAGTCGGGGTATGCAGCCGCACGACCCACAGCAACCGTCCGGGTCCGGCCCCGACTGGGCCGCGAATCCGCCGGAGCCCGGTCCCTACCCGTGGCTCACCGGCCGTCCCGGCACCCCGGCGGCCCTACCCGCCGGCTATCCCCCGCCGCCGGGTCCGGCGCACGAACCGCGTGGATTGTCGCCTTTCGGTATGCCCGCCCGGCACAGCTGGGAGATCCCGCTGCTGACCGTTGTGGTGTTGTTCACCGGGGTCGCGTATCTGCTGGCCTTTCTGCTGCTCGTCCTGGGCTCGGTCAACGAGTACATCCTGATCCTGGTCGGGGCGCCCCTGCTGATCTGGTTCGGCCGCGGTCTCAACTATTCGCGGCAGCGGGTCAACGGCGTGAAGATGTCACCGACCCAGTTCCCCGAGGGCTACCGGATGGTGCAGGAGGCCGCGGCCCGCTTCGGTATGGCATCCGCGCCGGACGCCTACGTGTTACTCGGGAACGGGCAGATCAACGCGTTCGCCTCCGGTCACGGTTTCCGCCGGTACGTGGTGGTCTACAGCGACCTGTTCGAGGTCAGCGGCGCCGCCCGCGAACCGGATGCACTGGCGTTCATCATCGGTCACGAGGTCGGCCATATCGCGGCCGGGCACGCGTCCTATTGGCGGCAGCTGGGCATGTTCCTGGTCCCGTTCCTACCGATTCTGGGTAGTTCGCTCATCCGGTCGCAGGAGTACACGGCCGACAACCACGGTTACTGCCACCGGCCGCAAGGGGCGGCGGCAGCGATGGGCACACTGGCGGCCGGCAAATACCTCAACACCGCAGTGGGTTTCGACGAAATGGCCGACCGCGCCGCCCAGGAACGCGGATTCTTCGTCTGGATGGTGAACGCCATGGCCTCCCATCCCGTCCTCACCTGGCGGATGTGGGCGTTACGCGACCGCAGCAGCCACGGGAGGTTGTTCTGGCGCCCCGGACCGGAGTCACGACCGCCCACCCAGGCACCGCCACCGCCCCCGCCGGGATCTCCCGGCGGACACCCGGTGACCATGTCGAAAACTCCGCACTGACCCGTGTCCGGTGACCGATTCCGGCCGGACGGCGGGAATCGGTCCACCACACTCTCAGTCGAACTGCGGATCCTCGTCGCGCGTGCGCTTGAGTTCGAAGAAGTGCGGGTAGGCGGCCAGGGTGACCACCGCGTCCCACAGTTTGCCCGCCTCTTCGCCGCGCGGAATGCGCGACAACACCGGGCCGAAGAACGCGACTCCGTTGACGTGGATGGTCGGCGTACCGACGTCGGGTCCGACCTTGTCCATCCCGGCGTGATGGCTGGCCCGCAAAGCTTCGTCGTAGTCGCCGCTGTCCGCCGCGGCCGACAGTTCGGCCGGCAACCCGACCTCGGCGAGCGCATCGGCGAGAATCGCCGCGAAGGTCTCCCGCAGGCCACCCTCCTTCTCGTACTCCGACCGGCGATCGTGGAACCGGGTACCCATGGCGGTGTACAGCGCCGGCAGAATATCGTCGCCGTGCTGCTGGGCGGCGGCGATCGCGACCCGTACCGGACCCCATCCGCTCGCCATCAACTCCTGATACTCCGGCGGCAGATCGCGTCCCTCGTTGAGCACCGCCAGGCTCATCACGTGGAAGCGGGTCTCGATATCGCGTACTTTCGCGACCTCGAGGATCCAGCGGGAGGTGATCCAGCACCACGGGCACAGGGGGTCGAACCAGAATTCGGCAAGGTCCTTCTCAACAGCCGTATCGGTCACGGACGGTTCCTCTCCTTCGGTTGTCGGCAGGCGCTGCGCCGCAGCCCCGGCTTCTCATCGAGCAACCGCCGCCGCGCCGTTTTCGTTCCCGCCGATCATCCGAGACGACCTCAGTAGGCTGGCGGCGGAGGTTCGGATGGTCGCTGGAACAACTCACGACAAGGGAGTCCCGTCCATGACATCTGCACAGCGTTTCGTCATCGTCGGCGCCGGTCTGGCCGGCGCGAAACTGGCACAGGAGTTGCGCGGCAACGATTTCGACGGCCACCTCACCCTCATCGGCGCAGAGGAGCGGCTGCCCTACGAACGTCCGCCGCTGTCGAAGGAATATCTGGCCGGGAAGAAGACCCTGGACGAGTTCACGGTCGCCGACGCCGCCTGGTATCGGGACCACAATGTGGAACTACTGCTCGGCACCGAGGTCACCGCCGTCGACCGGGGCGCCCGCACGGTAACGCTGCCGGACGGTTCGACCCTGCCCTACGACAAAATGGCCCTGGCCACCGGTGCCGCCTCCCGGTCGCTGCCCGTCCCGGGCGCCGACGCGCCGGGCGTGTACACCTTGCGCACCGTCGAAGAATCCGACGCACTCGTCGAACTGTTCGGCACCGCACGCCGGCTGGTGGTCATCGGGGCAGGGTGGATCGGCCTCGAGGTCACCGCGGCGGCGCGTGCGGCCGGGGTGGCGGTCACGGTGGTCGAAGGGACTTCCGCACCACTGCTGGGCGCGTTGGGCCCGGAGATGGGCGAGGTATTCGCCGACCTGCACCGGGCGCACGGCGTCGAATTCCGGTTCGATGCGCGAGTCGAGCAGATCACTGTTTCCGGCGGCCGGGCGCAGGGCGTGCGGTTGGCGGACGGTACTACCTTCGAGGCGGATGCGGTGCTGGTCGCGGTGGGCGCACGGCCCCGGATCGAGCTCGCGGAAGCCGCCGGCCTGCTCACCGGCACCGGTGTTCTCGTCGACGCGGGACTCACCAGCAGTGATCCGAATATCGTGGCGATCGGCGATATCGCCGAGCAGGAACATCCCGTACTGGGCCGCCGGATCCGGGTGGAGCACTGGGCGAACGCGCTGAACCAGCCGGCGGCGGCCGCCCGGACCATGCTCGGCAAGGCCGCCCCCTACGACCGACTCCCCTACTTCTTCACCGACCAGTACGACCTCGGCATGGAATACACCGGTTTCGCCACGCCCGGCGACTACGAGCGGGTGGTCGTGCGCGGGAACCTCGGCGGCCGGGAATTCGTGGCGTTCTGGCTGGACGACCGGCGGCGGGTGCTGGCCGGGATGAATGTGAACGTCTGGGACGTGGGCGACCTGATCAAGGAACTGATCCTCTCCGGCGCGAACGTATCGACCTCCGCGCCTCTACTGCTACGGCCGAAACCCATCCCACCGGTTTCCGAGGAGCCGTACCCTTCGACCACGGTGGCATGCGGAAGCAGTTCGAGCAGTTCGTGCCGGTGCAC
>NZ_JARWOV010000261.1 GCF_029868855.1 Nocardia carnea
AACCCTGTAACCGCAGTGCGCGCAATGCGGCGAGCTGGGTCAGCAGCACGCCCGGCATGGATACCGCCGCCGATCGCAGCACCCGCTCCGACGGCGCGTCCGAAACCGCGGTCTCGTCGTCGGCGAGGTCGTCCTCCAGCATCCAGGCCACCGGGTCGAAACCGACCGGGCGCACCGTGAGCAGCTGATCGGCCACCGGCTCCAGCAGCGCGGCGGCCTCGTTGACCAGAGCGGTCAGGTCGGGCTCCAGCGCCGCGTCGCGGGCGATTTCGGACAGCTCGCCCAGCCAGCTGGCCCCCTGCCCGCCGAAGGCCAGGGCGTAGGGGGTGCCTGCGCGCAACTGGTCCAGCAGCGGCGTGCGATTCGTCTCGGAGACAGTCCGGCCCACGGTCGCGTTCACCCGGTATCCGGGACCGGACGCGGTGCTCTCGTTAATCGTCAAGACGCTTCGACTTTCTCTCGTGGCGACAGGTCTGCGGAGACTTCCCCGGCTCCCGGCCGCGCGCAGGAATCCCACGCTCGACGGCCTGATATCAGCGAGGATTCCACAAAATCATGAGGGAACCCTCACGTTTGCCGCTCCGCGCGCCACTTACCCACCGGTATTCAGGTACCGATGTACCAGAATGCCGCGAAACATGATCCTCCCTCATGTTTGAACCCGCAGGTGAGGACGCGTACTTACCGCGGCGAAACATGAGCACCCCTCATATTGGCGGTTATCGAATCGTTATAATCGCAGGTGGGGTTACCGGCCAGTACGAAACCCCGGCCCACGTCTTCGCGATCACGCTCCGGCCCGGTAGAGTTTGGACGGTCGTACCATCACGCGCGAGTGGCGAAATTGGCAGACGCGCCAGATTTAGGTTCTGGTGTCCACGGACGTGGGGGTTCAAGTCCCCCCTCGCGCACAAAAAGGTGGTGAACGCACCCCCTCCAACCGAAAGGTGTTCAAGTACCACTTGAACACCGTCTGGAGGATCTGTGTTCGCCCGTGTCTGCCTTCGTTATTGCGCCGCTGAACTGCGGCGACATGTGGGCCGCAATCTACTCCCCGTCCGCCTGGCAGGGATGGTTTTCACCACCTTCGGTGGTGGTTCCCGGTGATCGCACCTGTGATTCCGCCACAAACCCCGTGGCAGGAACAGGTCCACGGACCGGACCCCGTACACCGGGTGCCGCCGGTTGCCGATCGCGATGTGTGGGTGGGTGTGTCGAGAGTCGCCGAAGGCGGGCGGGTCACAGACAAACCGTTGCTGGACCGGCTGGGCTGGACGGCCTCGATGCGCCTCGCAGTGGAGTACCGGGAGCCGGGCGTGCTGCTGGCCCGCCCTGACACCGCCGGTGCGGTGCGAGTGTCTCCGTCCGGGTATTTCCGGGTTCCGTACCGGTTGCGGCGGCCGGTGTTCCTCTCGATCGGCGACCGGGTGCTGCTGTTGAGTCGTCGCGGCGCGGACCGCCTGCTGATCTGTCCTCCCACCGCGCTGGCGCAGTTCTTCGCCGAGCAGTTGGCTGGTTTGCAGGGGCACGGGCGGTGACCGCCGCCGGAGGCGGCGGTCCAGGAGAGACCGGGGCCGAGGCTCTGGCTGCTGCGCGGGTCGTGCTGGCACAGATGGGCATCTCCCCCGCCGATCTCGCCGCGCGGCCGATCCAGGTACCGACGTTCGCCGAGGTGATCCCGCAGGTTCGAGCCACCCTGACCCCGGGGACGCTGCGTACCTATAACACTCACTTCGCTCGCCTGTTGGACCGGTGGCCCGATCGCCGCCTCGACGAGCCGGGCGTGGCCGAACTGCAAGCCATGGCGGTGGAGGTCACCCGCAGTGCGGCCACGAACCGAGCGTCCCGGGGCGGGCGCGGCGCCGGCGAGAATTTCGTTGCCGCGGTGCGGTGCCTGTACCGGTTCGCCGAGAACCGTTGGATCTCCCCTGCCGATAACCCGGCCCGCCGCGTGGAGAAGCCAGGCCGCCGGGCGTCACAGCGGTTCGCGATCCCGGCGCCACAGCTGGCCGAGATCTGCCGTGTCGCGGCGATGACCGGCACCGACCCGGAGCTGGATTCGCTGATTCTGCGGTTGGTCACCGAAACCGCCTGCCGCCGCGGTGGCGCGCTGGCGTTGCGGCCGAAAGATCTGGACCGGGACCAGTGCCTGGTTTACCTGCGAGAAAAGGATGCAAGCGACCGCTGGCAGCCGGTATCCCCCACGCTCATGCGATATCTGCTCACGCACGCCGCTGAGCGCGGCAGCCCGCCCGAGGGGCAGTTGCTGCGATACAGCAACGGCCGCCCGATCACGTCCCGCCGCCTCGACCACCTGTGGAAGCGACTCGGCCAGGAACTGCCGTGGGTCGCCGCCCAAGGCGTCACTACGCACTGGTTGCGTCACACCACGTTGACGTGGGTCGAGCGCACGTTCTCCTACGCGGTGGCCCGCGCCTACGCCGGCCACGACAGCAAAGCCAACGGTGTCACCACGACCTATGTGAAGGCCGACATCACCGAAGTGGCCGCCGCGGTCGCGGTCCTGACCGGTGAACCACACCCCCTGGCCGACCACCAGACGAACAGCACCCCGACCAGGTGGTCGCCTGCTCCGTGACCGCAGAAGGGAATCCCTCTGTGCCCACCGCCAACACAACCAGCAACGAATCGACCACAGCCACCGATGAGCAGTCGCCTCGCGAACCGAGCACAGGCCCCACTCCTGCACGCGGTCCCCGTGCGCACGGGTTCTTCTGGTCGGTACTCATAGCCGCCGCGGCGGTCAGCATCACCGGCAACGCTCTGCACGCGCTCCTACACGCGACCGCGTTGCCGGTGCTGGCGGCTGCAGTAGCGGTCATTCCACCGTTGGCGCTGCTGGCCGCTGTCCACGGCGTCGCGCTGCTGCTGCGTGCGCACGCCCGCGCACGCGGCACCCACCTTGTCGCTACTGCGATGACCGCACTGATCGCGGCCGGTGCGTTCTGGCTGTCGTTCACCGCCCTGCGCGCGCTCGCGGTCACCGCCGGGATACCGGCCGGGGAAGCATGGCTGTGGCCGCTGATCATCGAAGGCTCCATGGCCCAAGCCACCGTCGCACTGCTTGCACTCGCCCACTCCAGCGCACGCACCAACACCGCCACCACGCACCGCAACCTGAGCACACCGCAACAGAACACCCGATCCCCGGCAGCCGAATCTCGCCGCCGTGCGCACGCACCAGCTGGCGCTCGCGTGCGCACGCCGCACGCTGGGCAGCCCGGACGAGCGCTGAACCAGGAGGAGGTGACCGCGATCGCGCAGGCCTTGTGTGCACGCGATCCCAGCGGCCGCCGCGACCCCGCTCTGGTCGCCAAAGCACTCCAGCACCATCACCTCGATGGCTGGAACCCGACCCGCATCGCCGCCGAACTGAACAAGAGCCGCTCCACCATCAGCCGAATCCTCCGCGATGCCAATACCATCCCCACTCCGGCACCGGAGTCTTCGAACCCTCCAATCAGCAAGATCGGAGCCACCGAATCTCCGGGAACCACCCGTTCGGAAGCCGATCTTTCTCGCGCCCCCTGAACGCGTTCTCGAAAGAAACGGGTGCAGGGGGTGTCTCGACATCAAGGAGCAACCGGTGTTGGATGATACGACCAGTGTTCTTCCGAGTGCCCTGAAATCTGTTTCGCCTCACACCACCACCACTGTCGGTGTCCGGGCGGACGAGGGGGAGATCCGCATGGATACCGATATCACCTGCCCGCACTGCTACAGCCTCGATCTCGTACAAAGCGTTCCCGCCCTGCACGCCGACAGCGTGTCCACCAGCTTCAGCAGCACCAACCACACCGGCGTCGGCATCACCAGCCACGGATTCGTACCCGTCATCGGCACATCCGACATCGAGCGCACAAATACCAGCGCCCTCGTACGGGCTCTGCCGCTGGGGCCCCGCGAACAACCGATCGGCCGCCTTGTCAGGTGGGGATCGCTGCTATCGATCCCAGCCGTGTTGACACTCATCGTTGCCGTTGCCTATATCCGGACACTGTCGGGCTCCGAGGCGTGGTCGACAGCAGTCGCTGCCGTGGTGATGGTTGGACTGTATTCCCTGCCAGGTTCGATCCCGTTGCTGTTCGCCGCGCTTCGTGCTCGCGACAATGCCAAGATCCGGCGGGGCCGTCCGGCAGCGTGGGCGGTGTGGAGCTCGGCCTGGTATTGCCATCGTTGTGGTCTCGCGTACTGGCCCGTCTCGCCGGCCCCCTCCATACCGGCGCGGCAGGGTTTCGCGCCGAACCAGTTTCAGTGGTTCGTATGGAGAGCCGGGCGCTACGCTCGTGTGTAACAACGAGCCCCAACAGTCACCTCTGTTGCCCCTTGTCGCCTCTTTTCTGAGCCTCCCCCGCCTCGCTGACAACGTCGCCGGGACCAGAATCTCTGCCCTTTACTGACTGTGTAGCGTGCCGAGCTCCTGCCGGAGCACGGGGCGGGCTGCCGCTCGAATGGCCGGTTTCTCTGCGAGCTGCCGCCACAAGTTGCCGGACCTGTCGGGGTGTGATTTCGAGCAGGTCGGCGATCTCGTCGTCGGGATCGCCATGCTGTTTGATCGACGCGACAGCGGCGGCTTGCCGAGCACGCTGCACCGCCACCTGTTCTGTTGCCCCGGCCTCGAGTTCGGCGATCCGGTTTCGTAGCTGCTCGATCTCGGTGTCACGGCGTGTGGTGATGGCGTTGATCGCCTGCCAGGCGGAGATGTATTCCGCGACAGCCGCTTTGATCTCTTTCTCCCGTTGACGCTCCCGCACACGGCGCTGCCGTAGTCGATCCCGGGACCGTTCCAAACGTTCGGAGACTTCCGGCGACTTCGCGCCGCGTCTCGGATTAGGCATCACAGGCTCCTATCCCAGCCTGCCAGCCTGATGCTTCCCCAACCCGCATTCTACGCCCCCCTGAACTCATCCCCTCACGAACTTCCTCCTGCCCTGAGTCGCGCCGGATGCACTCGGGCGTTCCTGCCTGCCCGTCCCACGAGAGGATCTCATGCTCGACAACAATCGCTCTGCCACCACCTCACCGGACCGAGCTGTGTGGATCGACGATCCGGGCGAGTTCATGGCCTCGGTGCCCGCGATCCTCGGTTTCGTCCCCCACCGTTCCCTGGTCGTCGCACTACTCAGCCTGGTATCCAACCGGCGCATCGCTGCCATCAACGCGGTGATCCGCTGCGACCTGCACGACCCGCACGACATGGCCGACGCCGTCGCAACAGCGGCTGCCGCCAACAGCGCTGACGCGGTCCTCGTTTTCGTCATCGACGACCGGCAGCCTCCACTGCATCCCTACGACACCGTCCTGATCGCTGTGCACGATCGGCTCGCCGAGTCCGACATCGAGGTCAAAGGCGCCTGGACCGTGGACCGCCTCACCACCGGGCAGCGGTGGCGCAGCCTGCGCCCACCCCACCGAGCCGGGCGGCTTCCCGACCCAGCGACCACCGTCACCGCAGTCGACCGCGTCTACCGAGGCGGGTCGGTCGCACCCGACCGACGGACCCTCGAAGACCTGTTCACCCCACTGCCCACACTGGGCAAGCAGATCTCCGAACATCTCCCCGACGCCGAAACCCGCCTCCATCCAGGTGACGCCGACGCGCGGACCCGCCGGCGGATCCGAACCATGCTGCACACCGAGGCCGCCGCGGATGCCGATGTGAGACCTGGCCCGCGTGCACTCGCCGAAACCGCCGTCGCCTGGCGCGACGACCCGGCTCGCGACGCCACACTCGCCCTGGCCGGCACGGTCCACGCCAACGCCGCCGAACAGATAGCACTCACATTGACACGCGCACAGACCGGGAAGGATCGCGCCCGTGCCGCGTCGGTGCTGGCGTTCCTGACCTACCACCGAGGTGAGGGCACCCTGGCAGGCATGGCTCTCGAGGCCGCCCTCACCGCCGATCCCTACAACAGCCTCGCAGCGCTGCTGCGCACCGCACTCGATTGCGCCCTGCCCGCCGACCGGATGCACACGACGGCCCGCCACGCCCGCGAAGCACTGGCCGCCGAGGGGTTCACCATCCCGCCGGAGACGATCCCAGATCGGCCGTGACCACCGCCGATAGCGGATTTAACAGGACGGATTCCGCAGTTCGGCGAGGAACGCCTCGATCGCCGCGGTGAGGATTTCAATCAAGTCCAGAGCACCGACCGCTGTTTACCCGCATAACGGCTGGCGCGCCGGCGAGCACGCAGTGTGAGCACTGAAGCAGCAGCGCATCGGGCCGTTCGACGCAGGCGCAACCGACGATCCACTCGCCAGCGTCCCCAAGGCGAAGACGGCTCGAGATGCGGCCGGACGAGACTATCCGCGCCCCAGATGGCCATACACCGAGAACGCCGAACCAGCATCGAATCCTCTTCGAGCCGATCAACGGTGAGCCATCCTCTATGTCAGCCGCTCGTCAACTCCCCATGGAGTACTTCCCAGGCTTAATCCAGTGCGCTATTGCGGGATCGGAGACCTGCCCGGGGTTCTGATCCCGGGAATTCCCCAGCCGCCTGTGGATAACCACCCGCACCGTGTGGATAACCCGAATCCCTTTCTGAAGTAACAGGGTTCATAGCGCACCAACCGTCTCCGGCACCGGCGTTCGTCTATCTCCTGCGCCGCTTTCCCGTGACGATCGGCCGCGCTGCCGCGTCCCGGCTCTTCCCGACATCCGAACCCGGCGCTGCCTGGAACTCCCAACCAGCCAGCAGTACTCACTGCTTCCCTGTCCACGCCGAGGCGAAGCCATCCGCTGCGTCTCGGGTTTCGCTGTCTTTCGGAAGGTGTGTTCGTCATGCCCGACACCGTGCACTCGATCCCCTGTCCGGTCTGCCACCGCCAGGACCACCCCGCGGTATGCCCGGTCGGCACGGACCTCGTCTGCCAGGCTTGCTTCGCAAGTCTGCGCCCGTGTGGCCGCTGCCGCCAACCCGCGCTCGCCCTCACTGCCGTCGTGGGCATCGGGCTGGCGTGCGAGCGGTGCGTGACCCGCTACCACCCATGCGTGTCCTGCGGGGAACTGACCGGACCCGGGATGCGCACCGAACAAGACGACCCACTCTGTCCGAACTGCGCTTACGGATTGTTCGACAGCTGCTTCGGCTGCGACCGGTTCAGCGCCGCGAGCCGGTACCTATCCGGCGGGTACCGCGCCTGCACCCGCTGCGCACAGTCCCGATACTCCGAGTGCCGGGAGTGCGGGACGCTGTTGCGGGAGAACGGGTCCTGTGACCTGTGCGCGCACCCAGGGCGGGTGCGGTCCTACAGCTATAAACCCGACCCCCGCTTCCACGGTGAAGGCCCCTTGTATTTGGGGTTGGAGCTCGAGGTCATCGTCCCCGACTACCGCTACAGCGAAGCCGTCGCCGCGGCCACAGCCCGGTTGGGACGGTTGGGGTATCTGAAGAAAGACTCCTCGATTGAGCCCACCGGCTTCGAAGTCGTAACTCACCCGCTCGCGTACCGATTTGCGATCGAGGAGTTCCCCTGGGCACTGCTGGGCGAACTCGAAGAACTCGGATGCTGGACCGACAACACGGTGGGCCTGCATGTGCACGCGAGCCGGGCCGGATTCGCTTCTCCCGCTCACGTGTATCGGTGGATGAAGCTGCTGTACCGCAACGAGACCGAGGTCTCTCGCCTTGCCAGGCGCCGCTCCCGCTATGCCCCGTTCGACCGCATCGCCCGCGCCCGGGCCCGTGATACCGCCAAGGACCATAAGCACGCGGTAGGGCTGGACCGGTATCAGGCGATCAACCCGCACCCGCGCCACACGCTCGAACTGAGGGTGTTCGCCAGTTCCCTGGATGTGGGGCAGGTGCAGGCGGCTCTCGCGTTCACCGCGGCCTCCATCGACTACACCCGACACCTCACCATCGGCGATATCCGATCCAGCGGCTGGGACTGGTTCAGCTTCGCCGAATGGGTCGCGGGCCGGCCGGAGTACGCGCCGCTGGCGGTGGAGATGGAGGCCCTGGCATGTGCCTGCTGACCTACTTCCCCGCCGGCATCACCCCGGACCCGGTGGCGTTGCACCTCGGGGCGGTAGCCAACCCGCACGGCCACGGTTTCGCTGTCATCGCCGAGCCGGAACACCGCATCATTGTCGGCCGCGGCATGCGCGCCGAACAGATGGTCGACCGATTCCTGGCCGTGCGCGACCACTACCCCGGCGGTCCGGCGTTGTTCCATTCTCGCTATGCCACCCGGGGCGTGCACGGGGTGGAGAACTGCCACCCTTTCCGGCTCGGCGGTGACCCGCGCACCGTCCTCGCTCACAACGGCACCCTGCCCAAACGGGTATGGCCCCGCGCCTACGACCTCCGGTCCGATACCCGGATCGCGGCGGAAGAGTACCTGCCCACCTGGCCGTTCGGGTCGATCGACACCACCCGCGGTTTCCGCGGGCTGGAGTCATGGCTGGGGCCCAGCAAGCTGGTCCTGCTCACCATCGACCCCACCTACCAGCGGTCCGCCTATGTGTTCAATGAGCGGGCCGGGGTGTGGGAAGACGGGATCTGGTACTCCAACACCAACTACAGGAGCGCCTATCTGACCCGGATGCGACGGGCGGTCTGCCGGTACTGCCTGCACCTGGACCTCGACCGGGCGGGCCGGTTCTGCGACCGATGTGGTTGGTGTTTCGGCTGCGAAGCCGTCTTCCCGCGCTGCTGCTGCACCCGAACCCGTAGACGCACGGCACGCACGCTGTCGCGCTGAGCTCCCTTTCCACGCGCGCCCCGGTGGACCCGGCTCGTCCCGGCGCCTGACCGCCGCAGTTTCCGCCCCGCTGCTACCGCCCGATTCGGGCTGTGGCAGCGGGGCTTTCTCGTTTCCGCGTCTCTGACCAGTTCATGTGAAAGGTCGTGATCTACCCATGCCTTCGGCAGCCCTGCTCGCTCCGGTCGTCTGTGGCGACTGCTCCCACACCATCCCGCCCGACGAAGACGCCATCGCGGTCGACGGGGTGTCGTTGTGCTCGGACTGCGCCGCCGATGCGGTGTATTGCGATGAGTGCAGTGAACGCACCCGCGACCCACACCTGACCGTCTCCGACACGCACCTGTGCGAGGACTGCGCCCGCAGGTGGTCGCAGTGCGACGAGTGCCACCTGTATGCCCGCTATATCACCGCGATCATCGGCGGCCCGGATGTCTGCGAAGGCTGCGCCGAGGAGTACCCGGTCTGCGATGACTGCTCCAACCGCTGCCACGGCACCGACCCGGTCGAGGGCGGTGATGACGTCTGCCGCGACTGCCGCCTCGAGGATTACCACGAATGCGAGGACTGCTCCACCCTGATCCGCTGGGACGACGATTACTGCGCCTCGTGCGCCCCTGATCATCCCAGCCACGACGGAATCCACGACTACGCCTACAAACCCGAACCGGTCTTCCACGGCCACGGTCCGTTGTTCCTCGGGCTGGAACTGGAGCTGAAAACCCCGAACTACGCGCTTGTCGAGGCCGCCGAGACCGCACTCGCCGAACTCGGAGACCTCGGCTACCTCAAGACCGACTCCTCAATCCACGGTTCCGGATTCGAACTCGTCTGCCACCCGATGGATTACTCCTACGCGCGCAGCGAGTTCCCGTGGTCGCTGCTCCCGCGGCTGCGGCTTCTCGGCGCTTTCACCGACGACGAGGTCGGCATCCACGTCCACCTCTCCCGCGCTGGGTTCGACAGCCCGGCCCACATCTATCGGTGGATGAAGTTCGTCTACCGCAACCAGGACCCGGTCACCGTCCTGGCACGCCGCGACACCTCGCGGTGGGCCGACTTCGGCACCTATGCCCGGGAGCGGATGGCCGACTACGCCCGCGGTAGACGCAACGGCCTGCGCTACGAGGCGATCAACGTCTGCCCGGCCGACACCTTCGAACTGCGCGTTTTCGCCAGTTCCCTGCACCGCCAACAAGTTCAGGCCGCCCTCGCCTTCGCCGACGCGTCAGTCGAATACACCCGCGGGCTCACCGCGGCGCAAGTCGCGCGCCGCCGGGGCTGGGAATGGGCGGCGTTCACGGCCTGGATCGCCGCGCGCCCCCGCTACGCCGCCCTCACCTCCGAGCTCGAGGACCTCGCATGTGCATCCTGACCTTCATCAAACCCGGGATCACCCCCGACACCGACCTGCTGCTGCGCGGCGCGCTGGTCAACCCCGACGGACACGGCTACGCCCTCCACGCCGGCGACCAGATCCTGACCGGCCACAGTCTCGACGCACCGGAACTGATCGCCGAATTCTCGAAACTACGCACCCGCCATCCGGACGGCCCGGCATTGTTTCACTCGCGGCTGGCCACTCACGGTGTCGAAGACCTGAGCAACTGTCACCCGTTCGCGGTGGGTGGTGACGAGCGCACCATGCTCGCACACAACGGGATCCTTCCCAAAAACGTCCACCCGGCGAAGGGGGACCCCCGCTCGGATACCCGTATCGCCGCCGAGGATTTCCTGCCTCGCCGACCGTTCGGGTCGCTGGATTCGTGGGCCGGCCGTGAGCGTCTGGAGCGGTGGCTGGGCCGCGACAAGCTGGTGCTGCTCACCGTCGACCCCGCCTACAAACACCCCGCCTACATCTTCAACGAACACCGCGGGCATTGGGTCGAAGGCTCCTGGTACTCCAACGACACCTACCGCTGGCGACTATGGCTCGACGAGGCCGGCTGCGAGGCCTGCGGGGAGTACGAACCCGACAAATTCGGGCCGCATTGCCCCACCTGCGGGCACTGCGAAGAATGCCGGCGACCGTTCCCGGAATGCGTATGCGCTGATCTCGACGGGCTCGAACGCTACGCCGACCTCGAGCTCGATCACTGGCTCTACGACACCGCCTGACCCGTACCCGGGTTCCCCAACCCTTCCACCCCGCATACATGCCATCGATCACGAAGGAAGGGGGCAGCCGGTGGACGTTCACCTCGTGCTTGACCTACTCCTCATCTGCGGGCTGTGGCGACTCGACCTGGTCACCACCCGCATCGACTCACACCTGCACCGCCGGCACCCGGACCGGTAAGCGACCCGCGACATCACCAGCCACGGGTCGTCCTCATCCGAACGGTTCCGCGGGCAGCCCGCCGCAGGCCGGACTCCGGTCTGCGGCGCTCGCGCTCACGAATTCGAGGTGCTCATGAATTCCTCCCCTACCCCACCCACGGACGGACCCGATGTTCCTGAGCGGTTGGCGGCGGCGCCGACCGCGCAAGGGATGGTCGTCCCGTACATCACCGTGACCCATAGTGACCGGTCCCGGCCGGCGTGGGGCCAAATCGATCCGGCCAGGTTGCTCACCGCGTTGGTGGACCGGTTGTGTCAGATCTGCGGCCAGCCGCTCGAGGACCCGGCCGTGCTGCATCTGCGGCCCACCGACTACCTGCGCGGGATCACTCCCGAACCCGCAACCCACCGCGAGTGCAGCACGTATTCCACCCGGGTCTGTCCGATGCTGGCAGGACGCACGCATCGCTACAGCCCGGTCACCCGCGACCAGTTCACCCGCTGCGACGATCCCGCGTGTGGTTGCCGGTCCTGGGTACGTAGCGAACCCGACCCGAAACACACCCCACGCGAGGGCCAGCCCGCCGAGGCGTGGTACCGGGTCGAGATCGGGTTGGCCGACTACCGCATCATCACCGACCCCGGCAACGACCGCCAACCCTCGGTCGTCGGGGTCGCCCTGCGGGATCTGCGTTTCCGCAGCATCCACCCGGTCCGGGACCCCGCACCGGGTACTGCAGACCGGCAACCGGTCGACCTGCTCGCGACACTGATCGCCGTTCGTACTCTGTTCGGTGAAGGTGGTGCGTTCTCGTGACCCGCCGTGGCGTAGAAGAATCCGATTCGCTTCACGGTTTCTACGCCTTCGCCACCCGGGTCGCGCAGGCACTCGGGCCCGGGTGGAGCGCCGAACACAGCAACCTGGACCTGCGTCGCAGCGTGCTGCACGGGCCCGGCGGTCAGTGTCTGAACCTGGCCCATGGTGATGACTCGCACCGGCGCAGCGAGCACGGACGCATCGGCATCACCACCGGCTACGGCGATCTGGCCCGATATCTGGCCACCGCGGAAGGCCACCAGCGGATCACCGTCGCCGCCACCCGCACTCCCAGCGCTGTTGCCACGGAAATCAACCGTCGGCTGCTCTGCGAACACCAGGCGCTGCTCGCGACCTGCCGCGCCCGCGCCCGCCGCGACAACCTCGCACGCGACCGGTGCAACCAGGTCCTCACCGAAATCGGCCACCGGCTGGTATCCGTCACGCCGGTTGGTGAGGACCGGCTGCGTTTCGGATCCGTCGACGACCCGGTGTCCGGGGACCTGCGGATCCGATCCAGCGGCACCGTCGAATGGAAATTCGCCCTAAGCGCCGACCTCGCCGTAGACCTCGCCGCTGTGCTCGGCAGCTACCGGACCGCTCCGTCCACCCCCTGAACCGGCCCGCAGCCATGCCTCTCTGTGTCCTCGCCCCACCGACTTCCAGGAGCTCGCATGTCCACCACCCCGGCCCCACCGGCCGCCCCCGATCCGCAGCGCCAGCATGCGTGGGCAATGGCCGCCCGCGCCGCGATCATCGACCCAGTCACCGTCCACGAACTGCTGGCCACCAGGGATGTGGAGGAAGCCGCAGACGAACTCGTCTCTGGATCGGTCGGTGATTTTCCCTCCGCCCTGCGGGACCAGGCCAACGGGGATCTCGACCGCGCGCATCGGTCCGGTGCTCGGTTGCTGACTCCTGAAGACGAGCAGTGGCCCCACGAGTTAGATGCCCTCGATACACCCGGGACCGGCACGGTGAGTCCGGTCGCGCTGTGGATCCGCGGCGCCGGTCGCCTGGACCTGTTCGGCCAGTACCGGATCGCGGTGATCGGGGCCCGTGCCACCACGGACTACGGCGTCCGCGTCGCCGCGGACTTCGCCGGGACTTTCGCCACCGCCGGATGGACCGTGGTGTCTGGTGGTGCGTTCGGAGTCGATTCCGCCGCGCACCGTGCCGCGCTGGTGCGCCAGACGCCCACGGTCGCGGTCCTGGCCACCGGCGTGGACCGCGCCTACCCCTCCGCCCACGCCGGATTATTCGATCGGATCCGCGAGCACGGCCTGCTCGTCTCGGAATATCCGCCCGGATCCCCTGCGGCCAAATCACAGTTTCTGCAACGGAACCGGCTCGTCGCCGCCCTGTCACGGGCAGTGGTGATCCCCGAATGCGGGATCCGGAGCGGCTCCCGCAACACCGCGCGCTGGGCCCGCAACCTAGGGCGGCCTGTGTTCGCCGTCCCGGGTCCTGTCCATTCGGCGGCCTCTGCCGGGTGCCACGACCTGATCGCCACCGGCGAGGCCCAGCTGGCCACCGACCCGGAACAGACCCTTCGCACGGTCGTCGGCGAACCGCCCTCCCAGGTTGCGCCGTAGGGGGTCGGCTCATCTCGCCTGCACCACGCCACACACCCGCCTGACCGAGCACGTCTGACCAGTAACTGGAGGAACTCCCTGTGTCCGAATCGACTTCCGACCCTTGCACCTTGACCCGCGCCGACTACGACCGCCTCGAACACTACGGATACGCCGGCCCCACCACCGCACTCACCACCACCCACACCGTGGACCGGTGGCAGCAGGACCTGCCCGGGTGGCAGGCCCGGCACTGGGCCTACCTCAACGACAACGGAGTCCTGCGCCTGTCGCCGGTCAACGTCGCCCGCCGCACCACCGCGACCGCTGCCTGACACACCAACCCCGTGAATCCTCTTCAGTGAAGGAGTCCCGCTCGTGAGTTCGACCTCGCTCACCGTCGTCACCGACCCTGACCAGCCCACCGATTCCACCTCGGTCGGCTCCGCCGGGAACCGTTCACGGCCGGCCGATGCCGCCTACATGCACCCCGACGACGTGCTGATCGCCGACAACGTCCGCACAACCTTCGACCTGGGCGATCACCCCGAACAGATCGCCTCGATCCGGGAATTCGGTGTCGGGTTGCCGATCCGCGCCGAACGCGATCCCGACGGCACCGTCCACGCCATCGATGGACAGCTGCGCGTGCTGATCGCGCGCGAGGTGGGTCTCACCGAGATCCCGGTGTGGATCGTCGACGCCCTCACCGGGGATGACCGGGAGCGGCGTATCGCCCGGACCTTGACCCAGATCAATCTCAACGACCGCCGTGTTCCGCTCACCGCCGGAGATCGGGCGGCCGGGGTCGCGCAGATGCTCGACCTCGGCGCGTCGGTCACCCGGGTCGCGAAAGGCCTGCAAACCAACCGGGCCGAGGTCAAACGGACTGCGGCGATCGGGCGTTCGGCGACCGCGCAGGAGCTGCTGGGTAGCCACCAGTTCGGGCTGGACCAGCTGGCGGTGATCGCCGAATACGAGAACCTCGGCGACACCGACGCGGTCGAACGCCTCACTCGCGCGGCCCGCTACAACTTCACCTACACCCGCAACCAGATCGAGGCCGAGCGTGCCGAAATCCGCGGCCTGCTCCACGCCGCTTTGCCGTGGGCGGCCTACGGGTTCGGTGTCCTCACCCGCGATCCCGAGACCAGCAGTGCTGAGGCCGCCTATATCCCGGACGAGCTGCTCGCCGGCGCCGATGGTGAACCGGTATCCGAGTCCACCATCCTCGCCGACGCCGGTCGCTGGGTCGTGTACCTCACCGTGGAGGAGAACGGGCTGCTGGTCGACACCACCACCGGTGAGATCGTCGATTACGACGCCGTCGATTGGAACACCGATGGCGACTCCGAGGCCACGCCCGCCGACGGGCATCGGCATGCCGGCACGGTCGAATACCGCGACCGGTGGTATCCGCACTACTACCTGCCTGCCACGCAGCTGCCCGGCAGCGGCTTGCACCGGCTCACCGACCCGGCCGCCGAGGTCGCCGAACACACGCGGCTGGCCGCCGAACAAGCGGTCGCCGCCCGGGAAGCGGCGACGCGGGAGCGGCGGATGGTGCTCGAGCTCAACCGGCGCGGTAAAGCCGCCAAAGACCGCCGTCTCGACCTGCTGCCCAAGCTGGTCGCCAAGGCCACCGCGCCCGCAGGTGCCGCGGCGTTCGTGGCCCGCGCCCGCGCACACGGCTTGGACCCAAAACCGCTGGCCCTGGTGACCGAGCTGCTCGGGTTGTCAGGCGGTCGCGACGCCCTGCTCGCGGCGATCGACGAGGCTTCGGAGAACCGAGCGTGGACGATCAGCGTCGCTATCGAGCTCGCCGTCCACGAAACCGACATCGACAAGACCCTGTGGCGGCACCCCACCGCGGCCACCGGCCGATACCTGCGCTTCCTCGATGCCATCGGGGACGCCTACGAGTTCGGGCTGGTCGACGTCGAACACGCCGCCCTCGGTGACGTCAAACCCGCCGATATCGACCTCACCGCCGCATGACCTGCCGCCCTGTGGTCCGCGTCGCCATGCCGCGGGCCGCAGCACGGCCGCAGTCCGCCGCGACCCAGGAAGGAATTTCAACCCGTGAGCAACGACGGCTCGACCGCTTTGTGGTTCCCACTACAGGAAGTCATCACGGTCGCCGAACACGCGATAGCAGCGCGGAAGCATTCCCGCTGTCCGTTCGCCGACGACCAAGTCCCGACGGCGCCGTCCTTGATCTGGACGAAGAACGACGGCACCTACCTCTGGAGCAACGGAGTACCTCGCCAGCAACGAGACCCCGCCGATCCGGATTCGGACCCGCTGACGGTGCATGCCCTGGGTTGGGGACCGGGCACTGGGCCCGAGGTCGGTGCGACTCCGGTCGGTGGTGATGATTTCCACGAATACATCGACCTCACCGAACAGTATTCCGACGGGCACACCCTCATCGGAGTGATCCGCAACTACACCGCCGACAACGGGTGGCTGATCATCACCGCGATGCCCGGCCGCTTCGAAATCTCGCTGACCACAGCCGCACCGCGCAAACGGGCCGGCCGCTGAGTGACCACGGCGGAGGTGGGTGCGCCCCTTGGAGGGGGCTCATCTCGGACGCACCCACCCGCGCCACACCGGCAACCGGCCATCAACGGGGGATAGCGGCCGCACCAGTGCCGGGCGTCCTGCAAAGAACGAAAGCTTGCGGTCAATCCCCCGATCCCCCAGCGACGCGCACCCCACGATAGCGAACATGCGCCCGGGCCGAAACCCGGAATCCGCCGCCTGTGGATAACCACCCCCGTCGAGGAAGGCCATCACGATCCCGACCAGCACCACCCCGGTCACGGATGTGGATGAGCCACTGACGCGTTCACCCGTCCCCCTATCGAGGAGATCTTGCAGTGTCTGCTTTCGTACCCCTGTGCATCGCCGCGGTGATCCGCCATGACTGACGATCCCCGCACAAACGCCCCCGTCGACCCCCACGCGACCCGGACGGAACTGGCGGCCCGGCATCTACATGCCGCCGGCTTGGAGATTGTGTGCCGCGGTTGGCGCAATCCCTACGGCGTACTCGATCTCGTGGCCCGCGATGCCGGTGTCACCGTGTTCGTCGCGGTCACGACCGGGTCCAGGCCCGGCGACCCGCTCGCCCCGGGCTCCATGCCACAGGCCAGACAGCAGCGCATCCGTCGGCTCGCGTTGCTGTGGCTCGCCGACCACGACGGCCCCCGGCACCGCATCCGCTTCGACGTCGTCACCGTCGTGCTCTGCACCGGCAGCGACCCGGTGATCGACCACCACCGGGCAGTGTTTTAGACACCACCGTTCGAACAGGGCCGGCCGAGCGCGGAGCCCGGCCCGGCTGTCGAATCTTGCGCTGTGTTCGCACCGGCTGGCATGCGGGCTGCGATGTGTCACCACCCCTCGAGTGAAAGAGAGAATCACGATGTCTTGGGACACCCTGCTGGTAGTGAAGGGAAATCTTGCTGCCGATGTCGAGTTGAAGTTCACTCCGGCCGGTTACGCGGTCGCGAACTTCACCGTCGTGTCGACGCCGCGCTATTTCAACCGCGCCGCGGGCGAGTACCGCGACGGCGAACCGGTATTCACACGCTGCACCGCGTGGCGACAGACCGCGGAGAACCTCGCCGAATCGGTGACACGGGGAGCACGCGTGATCGTCGTCGGCAGGTTGAAACAGCGGTCGTAGCAAACCTCGGACGGGCAGAACCGCAGTATCACTGAACTCGACGTCGACGACGTCGGCCCCTCGTTGCGCAACGCGACCACCGCCGTCCGGCGCACCCACAACCCGAGCACCGCGAACCCTACCGGCCCCGAACGCGGCACGCCGCGGGAGCCGGTCGGCGCCCCCGCAGGCGATACGTGGAGTGGTTCGCCCGGGTTCTGATCCCCAACGTTCACGAGAGGTGAAAGGAAGCAGGCGATGTCAGCGTTCATCGTGAGCAACGGGCATATCGACGTGCTGGTCAACGCGGTCGCCCAGTACGGCGTCGCCCCCACCCGCACCAGCCGGATCGACTACCGGGCGCTGGGGCAGCTGTTGTGGGACGAGAACGTCCGCTCGGTCGATCACCGATACCGGGAATCCCATCCGCGCGACCGCTACGTCCTGCACACCACCGAAGGCGACCTGGACCCCGTAGCAGTGCTCAAAGCCGTCGATTGCTACGTCTACCAATCCTGCGAACACCCCGGGTGGGAGGACAGCGATGCCCACACGTGGATGACGCGGCTGCGTGAGGCGATCTACACCGCCACACCGGGTTACCGCCCACTGGTGCCGAGTCGTTATTCCGTGGGACGGATGGTGCCCGCCTATACAAATGAGGACGAGTACGCGCAACGCCCGTGGCCGTTCACCCGGCTCGAGGACGCCGTATCAGGCGACATCGGCGTATCGGCCGCAGTGGATGCGGTGACCGCCGAATCCTAGCGCTTCGCCGCGTCCGCGTCCTTGGCCGGACCGGTCTCCTCGGCCGGCGGTCTTCTCAAGAAGTGGTGGCGGGCAGGGCTGGCCGTCTGGCCGGGCGCCCCGCCTTCCCGAGTGCTACCAGGGCGCGGGGGGGGGGGGGGGGGGGGGGGGGGGGGGGGGCGGGGCGCGGGGCCGCGCGCGGCCCGCGGGCCCCGCCCCCCCCCCGCCGGGCCCAGGCCCCCCCGCGCCGGCCGACGGCGACCGCGCGCGCGCCCCGGAG
>NZ_JARWOV010000262.1 GCF_029868855.1 Nocardia carnea
GGGGGACGAGGCGGGGGCCCGGCCGGGTCACCGCCACCGCGTGGCGCAGGCGGCCGTGCGGGCGCCGCGTGATCGCCCTCGGCGCGCTGGACGGGCGCGACAGGTGGCTGGGCCCGCGTTGCCGGAGGCTGTGCGCGGTCCGGGCGGCGCGGCCCGGGACCGCCCGGCGGTACGGGACGCTGCGGCGGACCGGGTTGAGCCGGGGTCGCGCCGGTGGTGTGCGGTCCAGGCCCGCTCCTCGGGGGCGGGCCTGGGGGCCGGCCGCCGGGTGCCGCCGCTGGGCGGGCTGTCCGGCCGCTCGGCGGAGCAGCAGGACCGGGAGCCTCCGGTCTCGGTCCGGGATCGGCGCCCTGGCGCGGCGGCGGACCCGCGGGACGGGTCGGCCGGTCAGGCGGCGGCTGGGCCGGTCCCGGCGAAGCGTGCCGGCCCGTTTCGCTCGGTTGGCGCCGCGCCGTGCGTTCGCTGTCCACTCGATCGACCAGATCCTGCACCGTCAGTGGTGCCTGGTCTGCCGGCGGCTCGGGTTGCCGTTGCCGCCGAGCCCCTCGTGCGTCGTCCATTTCGGGGGGCTCTGCCGTGGGATAGCGCTCCCACGGTGCGCGACCTCCGGGCCGTGGTGAACGCCCGTTCCGATCGTCACCCACCAATGAACCTCGCTCTTTCGCAACTCGCTGCCGCCGCAGCCGTGCTCGAAAGGCTGTGGCGGGATTCCGCAATGATAACGATTTCGCCACTGAGGGCCACTCGGACATCTCGAGTGGGTGGGCGGCGAGGGTGATGCTGGAAGGTTGCCTGGAGCTATGGTTTCACGCGCCGAGCGGTGATTTCGGCTACCTGTGCTTCGGCGTGTCGAGCGTGTCGAACCGATCAGCCGCCGCTGTGCATCACATCGGCCGCGGCCGGGACGGTTCGGTCGTCAGGATCGTCGAGCCAGCCGTGCGGCAGCGCGACCTTGCCCGGTGAACCCTGTCGGCCGCGCGGGCCCTCGGCGTCCTCGGGGAAAGGAACCGCGGGATCGAGCTGCGCGATCAGGCCGTCGAGTTCGGCGAGCGAGGAGACCGTCGCGAAACTGCGGCGCAGATCGGCGCCGAGTGGGAAACCCATGAAGTACCAGGCCATATGCTTACGCAGATCGCGCATGCCCTTGTCTTCGCCGTGATGTTCGGCGAGCAGCCCGGCGTGTCGCGCCAGGATCTTGCCCACTTCGCCCAGGTTCGGGGGAGTGGGGGCGGGCTCGCCGCGCAGGGCAGCGCTCAGTTCACCGAACAACCACGGCCGACCCAGGCAACCGCGGCCGACCACCACCCCGTCGCACCCGGTCTGCGCCATCATCGCCACGGCATCACCGGCACTGAAAATATCCCCGTTCCCCAGTACCGGGATGGTGGTCACCGCTTCCTTGAGTCGCGCGATGGCCGTCCAGTCCGCGGTGCCGGAGTAGCGCTGGGCGGCGGTGCGCGCGTGCAGGGCGACCGCCGCGGCGCCTTCGGCCTCGGCGATTCGCCCGGTATCGAGGTAGGTGCGATGGTCGTCGTCGATTCCGATACGGAACTTCATCGTCACCGGAACACCAGCGGGTTCGGCCGCCCGGACCATCTCGCGGACGATCGCGGCGAAGAGGTTCCGTTTGTACGGCAGGGCCGCGCCGCCGCCGAGCCGGGTCACCTTCGGGACCGGGCAGCCGAGGTTCATATCGATATGGTCGGCCCAGCCCTCACCGACGATGATGCGCACAGCCTCACCGAGCGTGGCCGGGTCCACCCCGTACAACTGCATGGAGCGTGGTGATTCGCCCTGGTCGAACGACATCATGTGCAGTGTTTTCTCGTTGCGTTCCACCACGGCGCGGGCGGTGATCATCTCGCAGACATAGATCGCCGTGGGACTGCCGAACTCACGGCAGAGTTTCCGGAACGCCAGGTTCGTGATCCCCGCCATCGGGGCGAGTACCACCGGCGGGTCGACCGGGTAGGGGCCGATCCGCAAACCTGTCTCCTGTTCCAACTCTGCCTGCACGAGAATCCATTTTCCCTGCTGCCGGGTACGGCGTCACTATCGGGTGTCTCACCGGGGCCGTGCCGGCGCGGTCCCTGGTCCGGATCGGGGGCTTCCGGAACGCCCCGGGTGGGTGCCGGTCGATTCCGTCGTGGCCACCGTTAGCCTCTTGGAGAGTGAATCGCCCGGTGTTCACGGCCCGACCCAGGCCCGCGACCACGAGGGATACGCGGTCCGGCCTTACCCGCCGGCCGCGAATCGCACCGCCGGAGGCGATCCGACCGAATCCCGCATCGCCCGAGACGACGTCACCGAACACAACGGGTGCGACCGGTGAACGAACAGTTCCGGTGGCGGACACCGATAACAGACCGTTTCCCGCGCAGCCCGGGCCCGATCCGACCGGGGGCGAACGAAAGAGGACGACGAAACCATGGCCGACCAGACCGAAGACTCCGGCAGCAAGCCGAGCGCAGCCGGTACGACCGATTCCCCGGCACCGAAGGCAGTGCAGCAGAGTGCCGCCGAACGGCCGGGCACGGTGTCGATCCAGGTATCCAGCCTGGTCCGCGGGGCATTGATCGCCGTGCTCGCCGTAGTGGCACTCGTGTTCGCGGTGCTGTACGTCACTGCGCGCGCCGACCTGGCCGACCGCGACGAACGCGCAGCCGACGACCGCCACGCCGAACAACTGGCCACCGAATACGCGGTGGGTGCGGCCACGGTGAACTTCCAGGATCTCGACGCCTGGATCACTGCGCTGAAGAAGAACACCACCCCGCAGCTGGCCGGTAAGTTCGACGACACCGCGCCGAAACTGGAGCGGATCCTGGTTCCGCTCCAGTGGACCTCCACGGCGACCCCGATCACCGCGAAAGTCATGTCGGTGCAGGACGGCGTCTTCAAAGTGAATGTTTTCGTCAACGTGACCTCGACCAACGCGCAGAACCCGGACGGCACCCAGACGACGGTCACCTACACCGTGACCCTGGACGAGAACGCGGGCTGGCAGATCACCGACGTGGGCGGAGTGGACGGCGCCCTGCCCACGAATTAGCAGGCCGGCCGGACGTGAAACAACGTAACCGCCGGGACATCCCGGCGGTTACGTAGGTTTCGTGCTGCTCTTGTGGTCGTCCTCAGCTGCTGGCCGAGGCGAGGGTCTTCTCCCGCTTGGCGGCCTCGCGGGCGAGCATCCGGTCGCGCTGTTCCTCGAATTTGTCGACGTCCTTGGACAGTTTGTCGAGGAAATTGCCCAGCCGTTCCCGGGTTTCCTCACCGCGAGCGGTGAAATCGGTACGGCCGAAGATATCCCATTTCTTGAGGACAGGCTGAACGACCTCTTCGAGATGCTGGCGCAGATCGTAGATTCCGTGCTTGGCCATCAGGACGCCGTTGCGCCGGAAATTGGGCATACCGGCCCCCGGCATCTGGAAGTTCTCCAGAATCAGGGTGATCGCGTCGAGTGCCTGGTCCGGGCAGAGGTCCAGAGCCGCGCCGCACATATTGCGGTAGAAGATCATGTGCAGGTTCTCGTCGGCCGCGATGCGCTGCAGCATCCGGTCGGCGATGGCGTCGTCGCAGACTTTGCCGGTGTTGCGGTGCGAGACGCGGGTGGCCAGTTCCTGGAAGGTCACATAGGCGACCGAGTGCAGGAATCCGGCGTCGGCCTCGGCGGGGGAGGCGAAGCCGTTGGTCATATGGACCATCCGGGCCTGCTCGAGTGCCACCGGGTCCACGCCGCGCGTGACCACCAGGTAGTCACGCATGACGATGCCGTGCCGGTTCTCCTCGGCGGTCCAGCGCCCGACCCAGGTGCCCCAGGCGCCGTCCTGGGAGAAATTCTCGGCGATTTCCCGGTGGTAGGAAGGCAGGTTGTCCTCGGTGAGGAGGTTGGTGATCATGGCCGCCTTCGCGACCTCGCTGAGCTTGGATTGTTCGGGGTCCCAGTCCACACCGCCGAGTGCGGCGAAGTTGCGACCCTCGTCCCACGGGACGTAGTCGTGCGGATGCCACTCTTTAGCCAAGGAGAGGTGCCGGTTGACGTTCTGCTCGGCAACCGGCTCCAACTCTGTGAGCAGCTCGAGTTGAGTCAGATCCCTTGCCATGTGATCAAGCCCTTCATATGTTGCGTTGGTGCGGGTCACCTGATGTAGACCGTTGCCGATGCGGCCATACCTTACGGCACCGTAGGTGTGATGCGAAACGCATCCAGCGGACAAAGAGTCACGGTGAGGTACGGCGTCTGCCATCGGCCGTCACAGCGAGTGTATGGCCCGAAGCGCGGTTATGGGCATATCGACGGCCTTCCCATTTGCGTTAGCGGGCGTGGGAAACAGCACATCCCGGGTCGTGGCGGCTCACGGTCGATTTCGGTCACAGTTCCCGGGGCCCGAACCTGGTGGAAGTCACAGCCGGGCGGCCGTGCCGGAACGAGAAACGGGCTCCCGGTGATGAGCCGGGAGCCCGAGGTGTGCCCCCACCAGGGCTCGAACCTGGGACCTGCGGATTAAAAGTCCGTAGCTCTACCAACTGAGCTATAGGGGCGCGGGCGATAGTGTACTGGGAAGACGGTGCGAGGGCGTAATCGGGTGGTTACGCTGGTGCTTTGTGTCACTCGGTGCGGGCGCCCGGAGCACGCCGCCGCCGGTCGCCGGTAGTCCCGGGTGTGACGTCGGGCGAGGTGGCACGGTTGCGTGGCCGGTTCCCGGCCGCTCAGCGACCCAGAACCATACCACTGGGTATCGAAACACGGTACCTCTGGCATTGTTGATACAACGGGTAGCACGATACGATCCAAATATGTTGGATACCAATGCCTTTGGATCGGTAAAGGCAGAATTCTCGCAAAAGTGGGGTTTCGGGACGAGTTTCCCGCAGTGTCGGCGGTCCGCGATCGCCCCTGGGCGAGGCGGTATGCACCGAGGGACGGGAGCGGCCGGCTGAACTCCGGTCCGAACCCGCCCCGGCGGGCGAACATCCGGTGCGGCCCGGTTCGATTCGTTCGGCCATTCGAGATCGGGCGAGCCATGTTGTGTTCGCAAAATCCCGTTCGCGAAATCGTAGACGGCTCTATCGGTTTACCGCGTGTCGGTACCCGAATCCGAGTACCGTGACGATTCAGCGAATTCGGGGTGTCACTTGGGTCGACGCTGCGGGAGGCGGATCGGGGACGAGGCAGAGCGCAACGGAGTTGCCCGGATGCGCACCCCCTGCGGCGCACCCGGGCGTTCAAATTATACCAGCCGGTGTGTTTCTTCTTCGGGCTGGGTTCCGTACCGAAAGTTCTATACAGGTCATAAAACCGACCGAAGGTCGGATACAACAGGATACGTTCGCGACGTCGGCCCGCTCGTCGAAAGCAGCTGATCGGTCGCGGGCATTCCGCAGGTGGAAATTCCGGCGGATGCACAAGGCTTCGGAGGCGTTTCGAGCATGGCACGGCAGCAAGAGCGGGCCCGTCGGACAAGGGCGGCAATTATCCGGTCCGCCGCCGTTGAGTTCGGGAAGAGCGGCTATGCCGCGGCTTCGCTCAACCGTATTTTGGAAGGATCGCGAGCGACCAAGGGCGCCATGTACTTCCATTTCGACTCGAAAGAGGATCTGGCGCGGGCCGTACTCGAATCGGCCGTAGAGCGATACAGCCGGACGATCGATCGCTGGCTCATTCGTGTGGAACTGGGTCCGCTCGATATTTTGCACGGGATCTTCGACGAGGTGGCGCTGCGCCTCGAACACGACATCATCGTGCAGGCGGAATTCCGCCTGGTCATCGATCCCGGGTTCGGTCAGCAGAACGGCGGCGGTTGCCGGATGCTCTCCTCGACCATCCGGAGCTTGGCTGTCGGAGCCGTCGATCAGGGTCAGCTGTTGCCGGACACCGATCTCGATCGCTTCACGCGCACACTTGCCGGCGCACTGATCGGCCAGCGCTATATCGTCGACGCCCACCCGGGTGGCCCGGATCTACGTACCCGGTTCCGGGAGGCGCTGGAGGTGGTGGTGCAGGCGAGTTGCACCGAGGAATGGGCAGCGAAGTTCCAGGAGCGGGGGTGGCGGGCGCAGGCACAGCTGGAGGAACTCGCTTCCCCGGGCTGACCAGCCGATTTGGGAATTGCGCGCACCCTGACATAAGCTATGCGAGCTCCCAACGGACAGCCGTTGAAAAGCCGGTCCGGAGAAATCCGGGACGAGCCCCCTTCGTCTAGCGGCCTAGGACGCCGCCCTTTCAAGGCGGTAGCGCGGGTTCGAATCCCGTAGGGGGTACGACCTATGAAAGTAGGTTGCACAGAGCAAGGCCCTGTGGCGCAGTTGGTTAGCGCGCCGCCCTGTCACGGCGGAGGTCGCGGGTTCGAGTCCCGTCAGGGTCGCCAGTGGATGTCGGAGCGATTCGCCATCCATCGGATGGCATTCGTTCCGGGTGCCTGCGGCCAGGTAGCTCAGTTGGTACGAGCGTTCGCCTGAAAAGCGAAAGGTCGCCGGTTCGATCCCGGCCCTGGCCACAATCAACCCCCCGACCGCAACGGTCCGGGGGTTTTGTTCGTCCTGGCCCCGGATGGATGGAATGCTGGGGTCATGGCCGAACGGTGGTACTACTGCTTGAAGCATCAGCGGGCCGAGCGTGGACGTCAGTGCTGGTTCCGCGACCGGATGGGTCCATATCCGGATCGCGCCACCGCCGAGCGCGCGCTCGAGATCGTGCGGCAGCGCAACGCCGCACAGGACGCGGCGGACCGGGAGTGGCGCGACGGGCGGTGAAATGGCCCGGTTACGAACGGCCGGTCCACCCGGGAAGCGGCCGGTATGACCGGTGCGCTGCAGCTGCGGGTACGCGGTTGGGCTACCGTTCACTGGTAATACGTAGCGACGCTCGCGGCTCATGGTTCGGCTGACGGGCGAGACCAGGAGGGCGACCCTTGAGGGTTACCGTTGTTGTGCCGACCTACAACGAGCGGGACAATCTGCCGGTTGCGGTGGAACGGCTGACTGCGCTGCCCGTGCCCGATCTGCACGTACTGGTAGTCGACGACAACTCCCCGGACGGTACCGGTGAGGTGGCCGACAAACTGGCCGCGGATCTGCCGAACGTGGTTTCGGTACTGCACCGCACCGAGAAGGACGGCCTCGGGCGCGCCTATATAGCGGGAATCACCCAGGCACTCGACGAGGGCGCCGATGTGGTGATCCAGATGGACGCGGATCTGTCCCATCCCGCCGAGGTGATCCCGGCCATGCTGGAAGAACTGCGCCGGCCCGGTATCGGGGTGGTGCTGGGTTCGCGCTACGTTCCCGGCGGCTCGACCGCCGCGGAGTGGAAGTGGTACCGCAAGGCGCTCTCGGCATGGGCGAACTTCTATGTCAACGCCATCCTGCGACTCGGTATCAAGGACGCCACCGCCGGTTTCAAGGCCTGGCAGGCCGATACGCTGCGGGCGATCGAAATCGAGTCCATCCGCAGCAACGGCTATTCGTTCCAGGTGGAGATGAACTACCGGACCAAGAAACAGGGCATCGACATTGCCGAAGTGCCGATCCGCTTCGAGGAGCGGACGTTGGGCGCCTCCAAGATGAGCCTGGCAGTACAGCTGGAATCGGCGCTCATGCCGTGGAAGCTGCTGTTGGGCCGGTCGCTCTAACCGGCTGCAGAAGGCCAGTCGCGGAGGGTATCGAGATAGCGCTGCCGGACCGCCGCGACCTCGCGACCCAGGTCCGCAGGATCCCAGCCGGTGCTGTCGACCGGCGGCAGAATCGCGATATCGACCGTGCCCGGGCGAGCGATCATGGAATCGCGTCGGCCGATATCGGCGGCATTGCGGATCACCACCGGGATCACCGGTACGCCTGCCTGCGCGGCTATATGGAACGCACCCTTCTTGAACCGGCCTGGTTGCGGGGTGTAGGAGCGGGTGCCTTCCGGGGCGATCGCTATCGACAGGCCGTCGCGGAGCGTGTGCACCACCGGCGCCAGCGAGGCCTTGGCACGGTCGGTATTCGAGCGGTCGATGAACGTCACCCCCACGAACCGCATGAGCGGACCGAAAACCGGATGCCGGATGAGTTCTTTCTTCCCGACGCCCGTCACGCCCGCACCCAGCACTGCCGGAACGATGAGGACATCGAACTGGCTCTGATGGTTGAACAGGAACACCGCCGGCCGCGGCTGCCGGGCGTATTCGGCGCCGGTGACCCGCAGTCTGATCCCACACAGCCGTAACGGCCAGCCTGCGCCGTAGCGCATCAGTGCGTCGGCCATGGTGCGGCGGTCGCGGGTATGTGCCTTGCTCAGCACCCCGAACAGTGCGCCGCCGAGCAGCGCCGCGAAGCCGAGGACGGTGCGCAGCCGGTCCGCAACGGTGGGGGAGGTCCGGGCGGCGACGAC
This sequence comes from Nocardia carnea, assembly GCF_029868855.1. GTDB lineage: Bacteria > Actinomycetota > Actinomycetes > Mycobacteriales > Mycobacteriaceae > Nocardia > Nocardia carnea_A. The sequence continues at coordinate 8,375 of NZ_JARWOV010000262.1, forward strand.
CGGCCGGGTCCAGCCGTGGTCGGCCGCCGCGGCGGCGAGGGTGGAATCCGGCGCTATCGGGACCGGTGTCCCCACACTCGACAGCAGTGGGAGATCGGTGGCGCTACCGGTATAGGCGTAGGAACGCCGGAGGTCGATGTCGTGGCCGGCGGCGAAATCGGCCACCATCGCGGCCTTGTCCGGGCCGTAGGGCAGGGCACCGTCGAGCCCGCCGGTGAAACGGCCCGCCGCCACGGTAGGCCGGGCGCCGAGCACATGGCCGACCTCGAGTGCCGTGGCCAGGGGATACAGCTGGTACTCGGTGACCGTGCCGGTCAGCGCCACGGTGTGCCCGGCCGCGAGATGTTCCCGCACGAGTCGCCAGGCCTCCGGGTACACCCGGTCGTACCAGCCGCGTTCGAACACCCGCTCACTCTGTGCATCCAGTTCGCCGGGGGTCTTCCCGGCGGCGTGTCCGGCGAGACGTTCGAGCAGATCTGGCCCGGAACTGTCGCCGCTGTGACGCAACTGTTCGAACAGCAGACCGGCCGTCGCGGAATCGGGGTCGCGGAACCGGCGGATCGTCGCTGTGCGCAGATCCGCGACCGCCGACAGATCGAAAAACGCGCCGATATCCGGGCCTTGCGGACCCGAACGGATCGCCGCGACCATCGCATCCAGCCCCCCGGATCCGCCCGTCTCCGTGGCGGCGGCCCCGCTGATACTCATCGGGTCCGCCCCTCGGTGCGGTTGGACGGGTCGAGCGCGGCGGCCTGCGATATACGAATGCCGATTGTGCGCAGCCGGGCGGCGAAATCGCTCCGGGCCGCCACCAGTGCGGTCACGGATTTCTCCGAATCCGGATCGGCGGCCTCGACGAGTCCGTAATTCGTGGCCAATTTCAGTGCACTCCCGAAAAGTTCGGTGGATACCGATTCCGTGCTGTGCAGGCGTTTCTGCAGCAGCATCTGTTTACCGACCGATACGCATTCGGCGATGAACTCCTTGCGGTCGATTTCCACCGTCGGTTCCCGATCGGCCAGCCGCTCGGCCACAACCAATTGCGCGTCGAAAAAGGAACGCAGTACCCGGTGGGCCATCATGAAACCGCTACCGGTGAGCGCCGCCAGGATCTCACTGCCGAGCGTATTGCGGGGGCGCGTCCGCCAGGCCGGGTCCACCAGTAGCATTTCCGCGGTGATCCGCTCGGCGAATTCGGCACGGTCGGGGAAGAAGAATTCGAACTTCAGCAGATCCCGCAGCCGATACGCCTCCGCCCAGCCGAAACCCAGGGCATCGGCGTCCGGCCCGACGGCGCCGGCCACCGGCTCGTCGGGGGCCGCCTCGACCGCGGCCAGGATCGCCAGTTCCAGGATTGCCCGGTCGACGAACCAATGGACCGCGCTGTTGCGGTAAAATGCGGCCTCGAGATGAGCGCCGGGTTCGATCGCATACACCGGTTCCACTCCGCCCCGATAGATCGTGACCACCTTCGCCAGCGACAGCTGCTCCAGCACGACGACCAGACTCTGTTCGTCACGTAGCTTCGCGACCTCACCGCGTGGCAGGTCGCGTTTGCCGATGTAGTCCATGACCGGATTGAGGACTTCGCAGACCTCGGCCAGCGTGAGCGCGCGGTCGTGCACACCGAGAAGCGCCAGGGTGACCAGCGCGTTGGCGGTGATCGGGGTGACCGCGTTGATCCCGACGGCCACATCGAAGGCGAGCCGCTGCACCGCGCGGCGTTCTCGTTCGCCGATATGTTCGCCGAGGGTGTCGAGTTCGGCCCTGCCCGGGCCCTCGCCGGTATCGGTACGGTGCAGCGGGATCGTGATCGGCGGTTCGGTGAGCGGATCGCCGTGCGTGGCCAGCCGGTCGCGTGCCGAGATCGGGTCGCCGAAGCGGACGTACACATGACCCGCCGAATGCTGCTGGTTGCGCACATAGCGGGCGAGCCAGGCAATGCCTTCGGGCTTCTTCCGGCCGCCCACCTGTTCGTCGGCGATGGCGCCGAGTTCGTTGAGCCGCTCGTAGGTGATCGATACCGGCACCAGCAGTGCGTCGGCGACCCGGTCGCGACGTACGGCCGCGGCCAGATAGTTCAGCAGACCGTAACGGGGCGGACGGAGCTTTCCGGTGCGGGTGCGCCCGCCCTCGAAGTACCACTCCAGGTTGAAGCGGCGGGCGAGCAGATATCCGAAGTATTCCTCGACAACCGCCTGGTAGACGGTATCGCCGGCGAAACTGCGGCGGATGAATATGGTGCCGGTGCGCCGCGCGATCGGGCCCATCGGCCAGAACCGCAGATTCGCCCCGCCGACGACGTGATTGGGCGGGAAATCGTTGCGCGCCAGTACATCGCCGAGAACGAAGGCATCCACGTACGACCGGTGTGACGGCAGGAATACCAGCGGATACCGCCGGTTGAGATCGCGCAGCGCGGCGAGGCCGGACTCGTCGCAGTCCACCTTCCAGGTGGACGCGTGCACCGGCCGCATGGCCTGGGTGAACAGGTCCGAAACGGTGCGGCTCTGCGCGGCGACCAGTTCGTTGAGGGCTTTCTCGGCACGCCGCGCCACCTCCTGTGGGTCGGTGCCGGTCTCGTCGGCGATACGTTCCAGCCGCCGTAGGAAGTCCGGGGAGTCCATGATCTCCTCGGCCACCAGCCGCGGCACCTTGTAGCGGTCGCCGATGACGGTGCGTTCCGCCCGTTCCAGCGCGACCACCGCGGCCCGGACCACGGCGCGCGCGAAAGGTTCGGCGCTACCGATGTGGTGTAGCGCTGCCGCTTCCGGATGGTTCGCGCGCAATCGGTTGAGCCGGGCGGGGGCGCCGGTGAGCACCAGATGCCGGTCCGGGGCCCGGCCGACCAGCCGTCGTTGCGCAAGGCGGTTGGGCCGGCGTGGGTTGGTGAGCAGGGCGAGATCGCCGAAGGTCACCCGGCGGACGCCGTCGCGTTCGGGCGGTAGCCACAGCACCCGCACGGGCACCACCAGTGGATCGTCGGTACGGCCGGTGAGCCGGTCGGCCACCGCGGCGGCATCGAGATCGAGCTGGGTGACGGGCGCTTCTACGCCGAGTTCGGCGGTCAGGCCGCCCTCGGCGATCCACCGGCCGACCAGTTCACGTTCGGTGCCGGAGGACGAATCCACCAGCGCTACCACCGATTCCGGCGGATCGTCGGCCGGCGACGGTGCGCCGCTGAGGTTCTCGATCATGGTGTGGGATCCTCTGCGTCCGATCGGTGGGCTCGCGGCTGCCGGGTGTCCGCGGTGGTCGGTGCGCGGCTCGTTCGCCGGGGAGCCGGTCACCGGCGGCAGTGGAATTCGAAATTACTCCATGCGACCACTATGGACGGCTCGCGCGCCGTACGGGGCAGTTTGCCCGAGCTGTCACACGCTCGGCTCGCAACAGCGATTTCCCGCTGTGGCCATCGGGTGAGTGATCGTTCCGGAGGCCGGCCGGCTGGGCACAAGGTGTCCGCGCTCGTTCGAGATGGCAGCCGCGCGGTATCACGCAGCGATCGTTGTGGCCGGTCCGGCCCAACTGCGGCCGGGTAACTCCCGGAGCGCCGCAACGGCGGGAATTCCACCGACACGCTGCGTGCCGGTGGTAGCGGGGAAGTTTGCGATATGCCTCATCTGGGGACAGGGACTCGAAGTTGTGTGCGGCGCGTTCTGGTCCCTCAATAGGTTAGGCAACCCTATCTAGTTTGGGAAGGGGTGGGTCGGTTTCGGACGCGTGCGCGCGTATTCGCAGCGGGTACCGGCGGTCCGGGCCGGCGTCGCGCCGCGCGCCGGGTGTGTGGGGGCCATCCGGATTAGACTCGCCACATGAGTGGTTGGGGCGTCGGGGATATCCCCGATCAGCAGGGCCGGACCGTGATCGTGACCGGCGCTAACAGCGGTTTGGGCGCGGTCGCCGCCCGTGCCCTGGCCGGTGCCGGGGCGCAGGTGATCCTGGCCTGCCGGGACGTGGACAAGGGCCGGTCCGTCGCAGCCGAGATCGGGGAGCGCGCGCAGGTCCGGCGGCTGGACCTGGCCGATCTGTCCTCGATCCGCGAGTTCGCGGCGGGGGTCGACGCTGCGCACGTCCTGATCAACAATGCGGGGGTGATGGCGGTACCGCTGCGCCGCACCGCCGACGGGTTCGAAATGCAGATCGGCACCAATCATCTCGGGCATTTCGCGCTGACCGGCCTGCTGCTGGGCAAGATCGGCGAACGGGTCGTCACGGTCTCCAGTGGTGCCCACACCATCGGCGCCATCGATATCAACGACCTGAACTGGGAGCGCCGCCCCTACAAGCGCTGGTCCGCCTACGGTCAATCGAAACTGGCGAATCTGCTCTTCACCTTCGAGCTGCAGCGCCGGCTCAGTGCGGCCGGTTCGGCGAAACTGGCCGTCGCGGCCCATCCGGGTTACGCCGCCACCGGTCTGCAATCGCATACCGAATCCCTCCTGGACAAGGTCATGGCCGTCGGGAACAGACTGGCCGCGCAGAGTGCCGAAATGGGTGCGCTACCGGAGCTTTTCGCCGCCACCGCGCCGGTTGAACCCGGTGGCTACTACGGGCCGACCGGACTGGGTGGAACGCGCGGATACCCGGGTCCCTCCGGCTGCTCTCAGCGGGCCAGGGACGAGCTCACCGCCCGCTCGCTTTGGGACCTCTCCGAACGGCTGACCGGGGTGAAGTTCGACTTCACCGGCTGACGCTTCGCGCGGCCGGGCCGCCGGGAAAAGAATATTCAACGCGGGATGTCACACCTCGAGTACGCGCGTCGTCTACCTCATGAGACCGCAACTCGAAAGGAACTCGATATGGAACCCCGCATCGATCTCTTCGCCAACAAAGTCACCGCGAGCTACAGCAAGCGCCTGATCACCGCCGCAAAGGTGGTGGACGATTCCGGTCTGCCCAAGGCCGTCCACGAGCTGGTGAAGATCCGGGTCAGCCAGCTCAACGGCTGCTCATTCTGTGTGGATATGCACACCAAGGACGCCGCCCACGCCGGTGAATCCCCGGTCCGGATCAATCTGGTCGCCGCCTGGCGGGAAGCGACGGTTTTCACCGAGCCCGAGCGGGCCGCCCTCGAACTCGCCGAGGCGGCCACCAGGCTGGCCGACGGGGGCGGGATCGGCGAGGACACCTGGCAGCGGGTGCGCAAACACTACGACGACGAGCAGATCGGTGGGCTGATCGCCGCCATCGCGACGATCAACGCCTGGAACCGCATGAACGCCATCGCCCACACTCCGGCCGGTAATTACGAGCCCGGGCAGTTCTGAGTCACACCGGGGCGGAATTGTGTCGAGTGTCACTTTCGTTCACCCGATTCTGCCCCGGGCAGACCTCCGCGGTTCACCGCCTGGTAGCCTGGCAAATCGTGCAGCGCGTGTATTTCTGGTTTAGCAAGCCGGCCCGGGGCGGGTCGGTCTGCGGCAACCACGCGCGCTGACCAGTACACCCCGAGCCGGATGACGACCGGCTCGACGGGGATTTCTTTTCCGTGGGTCGGCCTGAACGAGAAGGACACCACCCACGATGACCATCGCAGTCGATATCGATGCCGACCATTGCGATCTGGACGATCAGCGAACCCTGAGCGTGAGCCCGCTGCGTTCCCCCGCGGAGGTACGCCGGGTCCACGCCATTACCGATGAACACGCGGCCACGGTGCGCGCCGGCCGCCGCGGCACCGTCGATGTACTCGACGGCGCCGACGACCGCCTCATGGTGATCGTCGGACCGTGCTCGGTGCACGACCCCGCGGCCGCCCTGGACTACGCCCGCCGGCTGGCCGCCGTGCAGGAGACCCTGTCCGACCGGTTGCACCTGGTCATGCGCGTGTACTTCGAGAAGCCGCGCACGACCCTGGGCTGGAAGGGTCTGATCAACGATCCCCATCTCAACGGCAGCTTCGACGTCAACACCGGACTGGGTATCGGCCGCCAGTTACTTCTCGATATCACCGCCGTGGGCCTGCCGGTGGCCTGTGAATTCCTCGACCCCATCACCCCGCAGTACATCTCCGATCTGGTGTCCTACGGCGCCATCGGCGCCCGCACCGCGGCCAGCCAGGTACACCGGCAGCTCAGCAGCGCGCTGTCCATGCCGGTCGGTATCAAGAACGGCACCGACGGTGACGTGCAGGTCGCGGTGGACGGGGTCCGGGCGGCCGCGGCCAGCCACGTCTTCCCCGGCACCGATCTCGACGGCCGGTCCGCGCTCATCCAGACCGCGGGGAACGAGGACTGCCACGTGATCCTGCGCGGCGGCTCCAACGGCACCAACTACGACGCCACCTCGGTCGCCGATGCGTGCGCGCGGCTGGAGAAGTCCAAGCTGCCGCAGCGGATCGTGGTCGATGCCAGCCACGGCAACAGCAACAAGGACCACAAACGCCAGCCGATCGTGGTCGCCGATATCGCCGAGCGGATCGCCGCGGGCGAGCGGAGCGTGGTCGGTGTGATGCTGGAGAGCTTCCTCGTCGCCGGCCGCCAGGACCTCACGCTCGGCCGGGCCGACGATCTCACCTACGGTCAGTCGATCACCGACGCCTGCATGGACTGGGACACCACCGCCGCCCAGCTGGACCGGCTGGCCGAGGCAGTTCGCCTGCGCCGGGAGCTCTGAGCAGCCGGTAATCTGCCCCCGCGGTGCCGCGTGCGGGACAGGGGTCCGGGGCGCGACGCTTCGTTTGTGGTCCATGTGCGGTGGGCCGGTAGCTCGTCCGCGGGCACGGTCCGCCGTTTGTGGCCGGCGGGCCCGGTTCACACCCCGGCGGGCCATCCGCCGGCCGGGCCGGGCGGATCGGTGTTCAAGTGGGCGGCCACCCAGTGGTCGCGGCGGGTACCGCGATGATCGCTGCCGAGCCGGGCCAGCCCTTCGTAACGGAACCCGTGTTTGCGCGCGACCGCGGCCGAAGCGTGGTTTCCGACGTAGGCCCGCCAGTGGATGCGGATCAGGCCCATACCTGCCGGATCGAAGCCGAAGTCGCAGGCCAGTGTGACCGCCCGGGAAATGATGCCCTTCCTGCGGTGTTCCGGGTGCAGCCAGAAGCCGATTTCGGCGGCGGTTTCGTCGCGCGGCCGGGTGCCCAGGCTCACAGTGCCGAGTAGACGGCCCCGCTCGGCGGTCCGGACGGCCCAGATCGGACTGCGCGCCGCCCAGCCTTCGGCAACAGTGGTTCCGATGAACTCCTCGGCGTCGGCACGGTCGTAGGGGGACGGGATCGTGATCCATTCGGCGATCGCCGGATCCTGGCAGGCCTCGACGATGGCATCGATATCGTCGGTGTCCGGCCGGTCGAGCCATACCGTGCCGTCGCTCAGCGTCTGTTGCTCCACCTGCCCGATGTTCCCATCGCGGCGGTGCCCGCGGCATCCGGTTTCCGGGTGCCGTGCGAACCGGATGTCCGGCTCTCCGTAGAATTCGGGCGGTGGTAGCCGCGCTTCTCGCCGACCAGTTCGAATCCCATCGCGGGCATCTGCTGGCGGTGGCCTACCGGATGACCGGCAGCGTGTCCGATGCCGAGGATGCGGTGCAGGAGAGCTGGCTGCGTTTGGCCGGTGCGTCGCAATCCCAGATCGAAGATCTGCGAGCCTGGTTGACCACGGTGGTCTCCCGGCTCTGTCTGGACCGGTTGCGCAGCGCCGTGGTCCGGCGGGAGAACTATGTGGGGCAGTGGCTTCCGGAACCCGTGGTGACACCGGTCGCCGGAGCCGGCGATTCCGATCCGCTGGCCACGGTGGTGTTGCGGCAGGAGTTCCGGCTGGCGGCACTGGTGGTGCTGGACCAGCTCACGCCGCCGCAACGGGTCGCGTTCGTACTCCACGAAGGGTTGGGGGTGCCCTACGGCGAGATAGCCACGATTCTGGACATCACCGCGGAGGCGGCGCGGCAGTTGGCGGCACGCGCACGTAAGGCGGTCCGGGAGCAGACACCGCAACCCGTCACCGACGGGGAGCACGAGGCGGCGGTGCAGAAGCTGCTGGTCGCGCTCAACACCGGTGACGCCCAGGCGGTGGCGGCCGTCCTGCATCCGGGCGCGGTGATGATCGGCGATTCCGGCGGCACCACGCCGACCGCGCGCAATGTGATCATCGGACCGGACAAGGTGGCCCGCCTGTTCTTCGGTCTCATCCGCCGCTACGGCCTGGACGGGGCCGACCAGGATTTCCTGGCGACCGGGGTGGAATTCGTCCGGGTCAACGGTCAGCTGGGGGCGCTCGTCAAGGCGCATCCGGGAGACGAAACCCATCCGGGTTTTCCCGCTCGGGTCATGGGTTTCACCGTTGTGGACGGTCTCATCCAGGGCACCTACGATATCGCCAACCCGGCGAAGCTCAGCGGCATCCGGTTGCGCTGATCCACCGCCTGCCGGTGCGATGGGCCGCTGCCGTCCGGAACAGTTCGTGCGACCCCGGCGCGGTCCGGCTCAGGCCGGTACCGGCCGACTCCGGTCGGTGAGCAGCAGCACCGCCATACCACCCAGCACCGAGCCCATCAGAAATCGCTGTACCCGGAGCCACAGCCGCCGCCCCGCCAGGAAACGGCTCACCGTGGCGGCCGTGCACACGATCAGCGCGTTCACCGCCAGCGCCACCGCGATCTGCACCCCACCCAGGCACAGGCTCTGCAACCACACCGGACCCGCCGCCGGAGCGACGAACTGCGGGATCAACGCCAGGTACATCACCGCGATCTTCGGGTTGAGCAGGTTGGTCACCAAACCCATGGTGAAAAGCCGGCCGGCCCGGTCGCGGGGGAGAGCGGCGGGCGCGAAGACCGAGGTCCCGCCCGGCCGCAGCGTCTGCCAGGCCAGCCACAGCAGATAAGCGGCGCCGGCGATCTTCAGCGTCGTGTACAGCTCGGGGACCAGCGCGAACACCGCCGTGATTCCTGTGGCTGCCGCGGTCAGATACACCGCGAAACCCGCGGCGACACCGGCCAGTGAGATCAGTCCGGCGCCGCGGCCCTGCGATATCGTGCGCGAGACCAGATACATCATGTTCGGGCCGGGCGTGAGCACCAACCCGAGCGCCGCTACCGCGACACCGGCCGCCGCCGAGATTTCGATCATTCAGTGATACTCGCGAGGATTCGCGGTCTTGTCTCGGTCCAGTCGGCACCTACTGGCCGGGGCGCACATCGCGTTCGTTCCCGGCGAGACGCCGTATGTGCCGTGCTGATCGAGTCGTCGCCCACCAGCCATGAGGTGCGGTTCTCGCCCCGTTCGCAAGTCCGGCGAATGCTCTGGATCTTCGCCGGTAGGGTCCGGCGGGGGCACCGTCTGCGTCCGCCTCGGCGCGCTGTCTGCTTCGTCACCCGGCGTTGTCGGTGGCTTCGGGGACAATGGGCAGAAGTCGAGGTGAGGAGGGCCCCGTGGCGGATGGGCCGCTGATCGTACAAAGCGATAAAACAGTGCTGCTGGAGGTCGATCACGAGCTCGCGGATGTGGCCCGGCAGGCGATCGCCCCGTTCGCCGAGCTGGAGCGGGCGCCCGAGCATGTGCACACCTATCGCATCACCCCGCTGGCCCTGTGGAACGCGCGTGCCGCGGGGCACGACGCGGAGCAGGTGGTGGATGCGCTGGTCAGCCATTCCCGGTACCCGGTTCCGCAGCCGCTGCTGGTCGATATCGTCGATACGATGGCCCGCTACGGGCGGTTGCAGCTGGTCAAACATCCCGCGCACGGGCTCACACTGGTGAGCCTGGATCCGGCGGTGCTGGCCGAGGTGCTCCGGCACAAGAAGATCGCCCCGATGCTCGGGGACCGCCTCGACGACGACACGGTGGCCGTACATCCGTCCGAACGCGGGCACATCAAACAGCAGTTGCTCAAGATCGGGTGGCCGGCGGAGGACCTGGCCGGCTACGTCGACGGCGAGGCCCACCCCATCGATCTCGATTACCACGGCAACGGCTGGCACTTGCGCGACTACCAGGAGATGGCCGCCGATTCGTTCTGGGCCGGCGGCTCCGGCGTGGTGGTGCTGCCCTGCGGTGCCGGGAAGACAATGGTCGGCGCGGCCGCCATGGCGCGGGCCAAGGCCACCACCCTGATCCTGGTCACCAATACCGTCGCCGGCCGGCAATGGCGGCGCGAACTGATCGCGCGAACCTCGCTCACCGATGAGGAGATCGGCGAATACTCGGGCGAGCGTAAGGAGATCCGGCCGGTAACCATCGCCACCTACCAGGTGATCACCCGTAAATCGAAGGGCGAGTACAAGCATCTCGAACTCTTCGACAGCCGCGATTGGGGCCTGGTCATCTACGACGAGGTCCATCTGCTGCCCGCCCCGGTGTTCCGGATGACGGCCGATCTGCAGTCGCGGCGCCGGCTGGGTCTCACCGCGACCCTGGTCCGCGAGGACGGTCGCGAAGGCGATGTGTTCTCGCTGATCGGGCCGAAACGCTACGACGCGCCGTGGAAGGATATCGAGGCCCAGGGCTGGATCGCGCCGGCCGAATGTATCGAGGTGAGGGTCACCCTCACCGATGCCGAGCGGATGTCCTACGCCACCGCCGAACCGGAAGAACGCTACAAACTGTGCTCCACGGCGCACACCAAGATCGCGGTCGTGAAATCGATTCTCGATCGGCACCGCGACGCCCCGACCCTGGTGATCGGCGCCTACCTGGACCAGCTCGACGAACTGGGCGCCGCACTGGACGCTCCGGTGATCCAGGGGTCCACGAAGAACAAGGAACGGGAGGCACTGTTCGAAGCGTTCCGCCGCGGGGAGATCCCTGTTCTCGTGGTGAGCAAGGTCGCGAACTTCTCCATCGACCTACCGGAAGCCTCGGTGGCGGTGCAGGTTTCGGGAACATTCGGTTCCCGTCAGGAGGAGGCCCAGCGGCTGGGCCGGTTGCTGCGGCCCAAACAGGACGGCGGCCAAGCGCATTTCTATTCCGTCGTGGCGCGCGACACCCTCGACGCGGATTACGCGGCACATCGGCAACGTTTCCTCGCCGAACAGGGATATGCCTATCGGATAACCGATGCCGATGATCTGCTGGGTCCCGCGTTCGGGGCCAGCGACCAGTAAGGTCCCGCGGATTCGACCGACTGTGTAAGGGGTGGCGAGATGCGGCACTTCGACTTCGCGGTGGACCGCCGGCATGTGCAGGCGGTCAACGAAGTGGTCGCAGGACGCCGCCGGCTGCGCCTGGCGGCATTGATCGCGGCCCTGGTCTGTGCGTGCGCCACCGCGTATCTGGTGCGGTTGGGTCACGCCTGGTCCTATCCTTTGGCCCTCGCCTGTGCGCTGGGCGCCGCGACCGCGCTGTGGGTGGCGTTATGGGCCCCACGCCGCACCGCTATCGCCCGGCTCTACGCCGACAGCGAGCTGATACCGGCGGTCGTCTCCGGATTCCATTCCCGCGGCGCGGTGCTGCTCGCGCTGGTCAATGTGGCGCGCCGGGATACCGGCGAGTCCCGGTACGCGCTGGTCACCAAAAAGGTGCGCGAATTACCCGGGCATCGGATCGCACCGGGTGAACGAGTGCCGGCGGTCGCGGTCCACGGCGACCGGACGGCGCATACGATCGGGGAACGCTGGCTCCCGGTCGATGCCATGCCGATCGCCTGGGGTACCTCGGACGGTGCCGTGATCGAGCGCGCCCGCGCGGCCATCGACGAGATCGAATGGCGGCTGCTCGCCGATAATCTCGCGTTGGCCGATCAGGTGCAGCGCAGTTCCACCAAACGCCTGCTGCTCGACCCGGGGCAGCTACCGGAGGGTCTCGGCACCTGACCTGCCGCGGGTTACACTCGCGCGCCCCGTATTCGGCGAAACCGGCAGCGCGTCGGGCGCCGCTTGCAACTATCGGGCGGATTCTGCGACTAACGTCGTCGAACGGGGTTGTCGCTGTGATCGCACGCCGAACCACGGAAGGTGGAAACCGCATGAAACTCACCCGCTGGCTGGTCGCCGGGGTGGTTGTGCTGTCGAGTTTGTCCCTGGCACCCGCGGCGGGGCACGCCCAGTCCGCGAATCTGGCCGGTGCGGACGGCCTGGGCGACCCCTACTTTCCGCAGGACGGCAACGGCGGGTACGACGTCGGGCACTACGAGGTCACGCTGGGATACGATCCGGCCGGCCACCAGCTCACCGGGTCCACGCGTATCGACGCGCATGCCACCCAGCCGCTCACCGCCTTCAACCTCGACTTCAACGGGCCACCGGTGAGCGCGGTCCGGGTGAACAACATGCCCGCCGGTTTCGTCCGGCAGGAACCGCACGAGCTGGTCGTCACCCCGGCCCTGCCGCTGTTGCCGGGACTGCCCTTCACCGTCACGGTCGAATACGCGGGTGTCGCCGCCGATACCGCAGGCGAAGGCTGGACCTACGCTCCCACCGGCGGCGCTTTCGCGGCGGGACAACCGCATTCGGCCGCGACCTGGTACCCGCTCAACGATTCGCCCCGCGACAAGGCCACCTTCACCCTGCACGCGACCGTACCGGCGGAATGGGAAGTGATGTCCGGCGGTGCCCGGGTGCGCGACGAGGTACGCGACGGATTCCGCACGGTGAGCTGGGAACAGCGGCACCCGGTGATCGGCTACCTGACCACCGTCGCCATCGACAAGTTCGAGTATCTGGAGCAGCGGCGCGCGAACGGTACACCGCTGCTGAGTGCCTTCGCTCCCGGCGCCGAGGACCTGCGCGCACACGAGCAGCGGTTGCCGGAGGTACTCGATTTCACCGAAAGCCTGTACGGTCCCTATCCGTTCGACAACGCGGGCGGTATCTATCTGTCCGCCCCGCTGCCGTTCTCGCTGGAAACGCAGACCCGGCCCGTCTACGCCGACTGGGCCGACCTGAACACGGTGGTGCACGAGGTGGCGCATCAGTGGTGGGGTGATTCGGTCTCGGTGTACAGCTGGTCCGATATCTGCCTGAACGAATGCCTCGCCAGCTATACCGCCGACTATCTGTGGGCAGAGCGGATGGAGGGCGTCGATGTGGACGCCGAATACCGGGACACCATCCGAAAGGTTATGGACAAGCCCAAATTCTGGGCGGTGCCGCTGCAGGATCCCGGGCCGGAGAAGATGTTCACCTCGGTGTACTACCGCGGCCCGCTGTTCCTGCACGCCCTGCGCAAACAGCTGGGTGATGCGGTGTTCTTCGGCGCCCTACGGGAATTCGTGACCGCGCACGCCTATGGTCACAGTTCGATGCCGGAGTTCCGTGCCTTCGTGCAATCGAAATCACCGGTCGACCTGACCGGGTTCTTCGATGCCTGGCTGCACGGCACCACCCCACCGCCGGACCAGTACCTCTATCCGGGCGATCTGCGCGGGTGACCGGCCGGCGGTCACTCCAGTAGGGCGACAGAGGAGATGCGGTGCAGGGTGAATTGCCGGACCGCCCCGGTGACCGCGTCCAGCGCCTCGAGCTGACCGTTGCCGACCCGCACCGGTTCGACCACCCGCTGGATCGCGGTGCCCTTCGCGTCGACGTAGCCGATATGTACCTGCCGATGCACCCGCGCGGCCAACTGCAACAGGGCCAGAGCGGCGGCTGTGCTGGTGCGGCTGCCGTCGCTGCGCACCGTTTTCCCGGATGTCGCCCCGGCGGCGCGCTCACCGGCCCGGAGTTCGGTGACCAGGAGTTCCAGCTGCTCCGTGGTCGGCGGAGCGGGCCGATACGGCTGACGGGCCAAGGGCCGCACATTGATCCGCGCCCCGCGCTGCCGCAGGTCCACTATCGCGCCGGAGGAGTCCTCACCGGCGGGCGCGAAACCCGCCGCCCGCAATTCCTCGAACAGTTCGCCCAACGGTGCCTGGGAGATCGCGACCGTCGGTGCGATCCCACGCAGCGCCAGCGTATCCGCCACCGGTGAGGCGAGTACCTGGGCCAGCAGCGCGGGATCCTCACTGCGGACGAACGATTGCGCCATCCCGGCGCGTAACCGGCCGTGCCGGCGCGCAACATCATCGACGAGGTAGGTCAGTGTCTGCGGAACGGGCGTGCGGGAATGCCGTTCGAACAGATGGTGCAGCTCCGCGGCGGTGAGCCCGGCATCGAGTGCCCGGCGCAGTGAGGATTCCGACAATCGGTAGACCGTCGCGGCCCCCGCCGATTCCACATCGGCGACCAGGGCGATGCGCTGTTGCAGTTCGGCGGTGAGCGGCCCCGGGGCCACCACCGTGAGATCCGCCTGGACCAGCACATGGTCGACAGGGTCGGGGAGCGCCGCCTCGAGGGCGGCTTCGGCAGCCGGTAGCGGTCCGGTGAGCAGGGCGCGCCCGGCGGCGGTGAGCGCGCCGCGGCCGACGAGACCGAGCGCGGCCGCTTCGCGCAGTGTGTTGTCCACGACCTGCCCGCGGTAGAGCCATCGCCTCCGGGGCGCGCGCCAGGCCAGCAGCCGACCGATATCGCCGGGCGCCAGGGCGGTCCCCGGAGGTTGTTCGGCGAGGGCTTCGAGGACGGTGCGGCGTTCCCGGACCGCGTAGGGCACCCGTAGTTCGTGTGCGAGTGCCGCCAGCGGTTTGTCGGCGGCATCGCGCAGGCCGATCATCCAGGGGTAGCGGTCCAGTTCCAGCCAGCTGTGGGCCAGCGGTACCCAGCGGCGCGCAGGCGGCGCCTCCAGCCACGAATCCGCGGCGGGGGTCGGCGCCCAGAATTCGTCGGCGTCGGCCTCCGGTGGTGGATCGGGGAAGCCCTTCTCGATCAGTTTCGCCGCCGCCAGCAACTCCACCAGCAACCCGGCGCGCGATTCCTCGATACCCGCGGCTCGGGCGATCCGGCGTATTTCCCTGACCCCGAGGCCACCGGCACGTAGCGCGGGGGCGGGCGCCTGGCCCAGTACCTCCACTATTGCGGCGCAATGGCGCAGGAGCTCGCCGACCTCACCGGCGCCCACACCGTCCACCTCGGCGAGGGCATGCACGGTGGCCACCGGCTCGGGCGGAGCGAGGTGGCGCGGATCGGTGACCGGTTCCCCCCGCAGCAACTGACCCACCGCGGGTGGCAGCTCCACCGTCTCGTCGTCGATCCGGCGCAGCAGGCGGCGGCCGAGCAGCCGGGGAACGGGGCGGTCGGCCGGGGCGTCGGGTGCCGCATCGCGGGTTCGTCCCCGCGGACCGGTTTCGGCCAGTTTGTCCAACAGAGCCCGTTCGGCGGGCGGCAGGTCGGCGAGTGTTGCGGCGATCTCCTGCTCGGCCGGGGTATCGGTATCGGTTCCACTACCCAGCGGCCACGGCAGTGCCTCGGCGGTGGCGGGTACGAGCCGGATGCGGTCGCCGGTGAACCAGATCAGTGCCCGGTCGGCCAGTTCGGTGAGCGCCGCGTCCACCGTCGCGGCCTTGGCACGGCCGCGCAGCGCGCGTTTCAACTCCGTACGTGTCGGTGGTTCGTTGCCGGCCGCGGTGTGCACGGCCAGCGCCTCCACTACCCCGAAAGCCGCTGTATCCAGATCGTCGGCGGCGCGCAGCACCGAAGCGCGCTGTTCGGCGCGGGCAGCGAGCACCGCCATCGAAGCGGGCAGTGGTACCGCGAGATCGGGTCGCCGCTCGAGCAGCGCCACCAGTTGGGCGTCGGAGCGGCCGCCGAGCCAGGCGGTATACGAGTCTGGGCCGGTCATCCGGTCCAGATTATGCCTATCCCCGCCGTCGCCGCCGACCTGTGTGCCGGAACCGGGGCGAGTCGGGCGACCCGTGCCCGCCGACAGCGGTTGTCGTGCGTGGCTGCCGGGCGGACATGCCAGAATGAGTGCGTGGTGAACAAATCGAAGAAACCCTACGTCGACAACGGCTGGCCCGAAGTGGCCGACGGCGAGCACGCCGTGACCGAGCTGTCGTCGGCACGTTCCGGTAACCTCTCGCCGTTCGGTGAGGACACCGAGTTCCCGGTGGCTGCCGAGCAGCTGCCGTACGTGCACCCGCATACGGTGATCAACCGCTGAGCGGGCGGACGAAAGAACCCCGTATCCGAAGATTCGGATACGGGGTTCTTTCGTAGCAGGGTGGTGCCGCTCAGTTCGGCAGCAGGCCCTTGTTGGTCTCGTAGAAGCCCAGCAGCGCGGGATCCAGCTGCGGGGTTCCGGCCTTGACCGCCTCGAACAGATCCAGCGCGGGCTGCGGAACCTGAACACCCTGCGCCTGAACGGCGGCGAGGGCGCGATCGACCGCGGTGTAGACCTCCTGGGTCTGCGTCTGGGCCGGGTTCTGCGCCTGCTGCGGGGCAGCGGGGGCGGCCGGCGTGCTCTGGTTCTGGGTCTGCACGGCCGGGGTATCGGAGGGTACTTCGCGGGGGGTCGAGCCGCTGCTCAGGCCCAGCGAGGAGGAGCAGGAAGGCCAGGCGCCCCAGCCCTGCGAGGCGAGGACCTTTTCTGCGACGGCGATCTGCTGTTCGCGGCTGGCCTGATTGGCGGTCGGCGCGTAGTCGCCACCGCCGTGTGCCTGCCAGGTGCTCTGCGAGAACTGCAGTCCGCCGTGATAGCCGTTGCCGGTGTTGATGCCCCAGTTACCACCGGCTTCGCACTGCGCGAGTCGATCCCAGTCGGAGTCGGGTGCCGCGCTGGCGTTACCGGCGAGGGCTGCACCCGCACCGCTCATCATGGCGCCGGTGACGGCAACCTTGGCGACAGTGCGACCGGTATTGGTGGGCTTGCGATGGCGTCCACTCATTCGGGTTCGTCTTCCTCTCGTACGCACCTGCGAGGGATTCGCTCGGGTCCAGGCTGAGAGGGTGCCCGTCCCGCCCTCGCCCCTGTCGTTTCCTTGGGGTCCGGTACCCGCGGGGCGAGGTTCGGTGCGGCGGGCCGGTGGGCCGGAGTGCCCGGCTGGGATAGACGGTACGACGGATCCGGCGAAAAATCACTTTTTGGTAACCGGCGTGTGCGGCAGGGTTGCGGAGCGGTCACAACTGGCTCTCGGTGACTATGCGCAGCTAGTGGGCTCGCGCCGACGGGCGCCAACTCCCCGCAATAGCCGTTATTATTCCGTTATGTGATTATCATCACACAGGAGTTTCGGGCGGCGATTCGCTCGGGTATCGAAAAGAGGTCACCTGGCTCGCCGGCCGGACAGCAGCGCGAATAGCAGCGCCAGCACGAAGCCCAGCGGCGTAAGCAATATGGCGCCCAGGTACAACCACAATCCGGGTTTGTCGTCGGTGACGATCGGGGTGAGGAAGATCGCCACGATCGCGAGCAGTCCGAGGGCGAACAGACCCAGTGCCAGCCGTAGGAGCCAGTTGCCGGGGGTGCGCCCGGGCGGTGGGGTGGACGGCCGGGGATCAGCGGGGTTGGTCACCTGTCGACGGTAAAACTGATGTGCTGCCGCCCTGCCCACCGGGGTAGACTCGGGGGCGATCTCGCGTCCTGCATGCTTGCGGGGCGCGTTTTTCGAGTGCAGGCAGAGCATTCGAGAGAAGGCAGGGGGCCCGCCCACCAGCGGGTTTCAGTAGACATGTGTGCGCCGGCCCGCGAGCCGGGCGCCGAACAGACGAACGGGTGAGCGCAGTGCCGACCGGCAAGGTGAAGTGGTACGACGTGGAAAAGGGCTTCGGCTTCCTTTCCCAGGACGAGGGTGAGGACGTCTACGTCCGCTCGTCCGCGCTGCCCCAGGGTGTGGAGACGCTGAAGCCCGGTCAGCGGGTGGAGTTCGGGATGGCGGCCGGGCGCCGCGGTCCGCAGGCGCTGAGCCTGAAGCTGGTCGAGGCGCCACCGTCGGTCCGGCAGAACCAGGAACGCAATGCCCGTAAGGAGCCGGTGGCGCGCAAGCACAGCCCGGACGAACTGCACGGCATGGTCGAGGACATGATCACGCTGCTGGAAGCGAAGGTGCAGCCGGATCTGCGCAAGGGCCGGTACCCGGACCGTAAGACGGCGCAGCGGATCTCCGAGGTGGTGCGCGCGGTCGCGCGGGAACTCGATCGCTGATCCGCGAGAAATACCGGTTACGGGCCGGTCCGCCGTGCGGCGGACCGGCCCGTAACGCGTATCAGGAGGTTTTGATCGACCAGATCGCGTGCGGGATCGAGAATTCCCGGCCGGTCTCATCGATCGCGATGATCATCACCTGCAACTCCACGCCGATCAGTTCCAGCCCCGGCTCGGGATTCGAGTCGATGGTCAACGCCCGGATATCGCCCGGATGGTCCCGGTAGCTGCTGGGCTTCTCGACCACCTCGCCGTTCTCGTCCGCATACAGCGGCAGCAACTCCCACGGTGTGCCCACGACCTCCGACGGCAGCGAGATCTGCAGCGGATTACCGGCGGGGACCTCCAGGAACACGGTGTCGCCCTGTTCGCAGTTCTCCATCCGCACTGTGCAGAAGTAGAACGGCGGCACGGTGACGGCCTCGCCGTGCGAGTAAGCGGTGAGCTCCGGTTTGTGCGGCTCGGCGTCACGCGCCAGCAACCAGACCACTCCGGCGGTTCCGGCCGCCAGCACCAGGACTCCGGCCAGGGCCAGCGCGAGAATCGTGCGGAATCTGTTCGTACTCACCGGGCGGTGTCTCCTCGTGGGTGGTCGTGGTGCGGTATTTCCTGTTCGGCGTGCAGCGGGCGGCGGCCGCCGAAACCGGGCAGCAGACTGTGCCCGCGCGAACTCAGCACAGTTTGGACCAGGCCCGCGGCGAGAACGGCGCTGACCACCGCGAAACCTTTCCAGTAGTCGGTCGGCAGCAGGACCCCGCCGGCGCCGCCGACCACCCAGCTCAGCTGCAGCACGGTTTCCGAGCGGCCGAATCCGGACGCGATCGATTCCGGCGGCAGATCGTCCTGGATGGAGGCATCGAGCGAAACCTTCGCCAGCGCGCTGGCGCCCGCCGCGACCAGCGCGGCCAGTGCTGCCCCCAGCAGGTTGTCCAGAATCAGCGCGACCGCCGCGACGGCCGTGCAGGCCAGTGTGCAGTTCACCACGATCAGTGAGGGCCGGCCCAGCCGCAACCGGGCGCCGGTGGCGTTACCGGCGAAGTTGCCGACCGCCGCCGCCGCGCCGACAAGGCCGAGCATCGCCGCCTGCTGCACCGGTCGGTGTTCGGTGGCCTTGGCGACGAAGGCGATGTAGAAGGTCAGGAACCCGGTGAGGACCCGGATACTGCCGTTGCCCCACAACCCGGTGACCACCGCGCGACCCAGCGGTTGCCGGCGTTTGCGGGGCGGTATCGCGGATTCGCGGCCGGGTTCCAGTACTTCGGTCTCTGGATCGTCGCCGTGGTAGCTCAGGGTCGTGGGGACCTCGCCCTCGGTGATCTCCACCCAGCGCGGGATCTTCCAGCTCAGATAGGCGCCGCCCACCGCGATACCGGTGGCCAGGATCAACGCTCCGGTCGAACCGGTGAGCGCGGCGGTGGCCCCGGCTATCCCGCCGGCTCCGAGAGTGCCGCCGACCAAACCGAATACGGTCAGCCGGGAATTGGTTCGGACCAGATCGATATCGGGTGGTAGTACCCGTGGCGTCACCGCGCTCTTGAGCACTGCGAACGATTTGCTGAGCACCATCATGCACAAGGCGAGTGGATACAGCACCCAGCTGTCGAAACTGAAGATCAACACCACCGCCACGACCGCGCGGGCCGCGAACGACGCCGCCAGAGCCAAGCGGCGGCCGGTCTGTAACCGGTCCAGCGCGGGCCCGATGAGCGGCGCGATGATCGCGAACGGCGCGATGGTGATCAGCAGGTACAGTGCGACCTTCGATTTGCTCTCGGCGGTCGCGCTGGCGAAGAACAGGGTATTGGCCAGCGCCACCGCGATCGCCGCGTCCAGTGCGAAATTGGCCATGGTGGCGTAGGTGAGGGCGGTGAGCCCCGATTTGTCCGCGCCGTCGGCTTCCGCGGCACGCCGGAAGGTGGCGATACCTTTCTCGGTGAGTTCGCGGCCGCGCATCGCGGCCACCCGGGTGACGGTGAGTTTCCGGGGAAGCCGTCGGCCGTCGGTGTCGTACTCGGCGTCGAGATCCTCGGCGCGGTATTCCTTCGTGTCCGCGAATTCGTCCTGTTCCCGGTACTCGGACCCGTACTCGTGCGGTTGGGCTACTGGATGCCGCCCGGGTCGGTTCGGGGAGTCGGCCGGATCGGCCGCACCGCCTCGGGACGGGCGAGCGCCGGAATCGCGGTCGCCACCGGGCCGGAATTCGTCCCGGCCGGCCCGAGCGGCCGCATTCGCGCCGGGAGAGAGCCGTCCAGCGGTTCCGGAGGAATGCCCGGACTCGGCGGCATTCGAGGCTCCTACCGGTCCGGCCGAGCCACCGGACTCGGTCGCGGGCCGGTGCGGGTCGCCGTCGATCTTCTCTCCGGGCCGGGGAGGCCGAGCGATGCCGGCGTCGCCCGGTGTCCAGCGGTTGCGGACCGTCGCATCGGATGGGCCGGGCCTGCTCCCGGTGCCGAAGTCGGCCGGCGAGTGCGGAGTGGCACCGGCCGCGGGGCGGTCGGTCTTGCCGGTGCCCGGTCCGGATCCGGTTCCGCGCCGAAAGTCGGCACGGTCCGCGGAATCCCCGGTCCACGCACCCCGCGCGCCGGTCCGCCACTCGGGTACACCGGAATCGGCACCGGTCCCCACCCCGCGTGCCGTGGGGGCGGCACCCGGTACCGGGGTCGGCGGTGTCCGGCGCGGTTCGGCGAAGTCTCGGCTGTCGTCTCGTTGCGGCGCGGCGCTCTTTCGGGTGGATCCGGGCCTGCCGCCGCTGCCGGTCCCGGCGTCCACCTGCCCGCCGGAGCGCTGCGTGGAACTCCGCGATCCCCCCAGCGCGCCGAACACCCGCGCGAAACGGCTCACCCGCCCCGGGGTGGACTGTTCGCCGGCCGCCGGAGCGACCGGGGCGACCTCGCGCGGTACCGATACACCGCGATCGGGTGCGGAATCGGAATCGTCGAACGGAAGCGGACGGGTCGGCGGCGGCGTCGGCCGGGTGTTGCCGGGGGCGGATTCGCGATTGCGGTGTGGCACGTTCGGCGGGGGGTAGCGGTCGAAACCTGGATGCCGCTGGGGTGGCGGAGACTCGCCGGCGGGCCACTGACCGCGATCGGAACCGGAGGGCTCGCGGGAAGTGGGCACACCTCAATTCTGGCCCACGGCGACCTCGGCGAAACCCCGCCCTGTTCGGGACGGCCCGAAAGTGAGCTGTATCGCTTTTGTGTCGGGCGGTCTCAGGCCGGTACGAACCGGACCTCGAAGACCGTCGGCCAGTACTTTCCGGTGATGAGGAAACGATCGGTGCCGGGGATTTGCGCGATGCCGTTGAGGACATCGGTGCCCGCGCGCTGCTCCGCCGGCAGCAGCCCCGCGGCATCGATCACCGACAGGACACGCCCGGTGTCCGGATCGATCCGCAGGATCTGATCGGTGGGCCAGGCGTTGGCGTAGACCGAACCGTCCTCGGCGCATTCCAGCTCGTTCAGGCGGGTATCGGTACGACTGGCCAGCGCGACCGAACCGGTGACGGCGAAGGTGACCGGATCGCGGAAGGTGAGGGTCGCGGATCCGTCGCTCATGACCAGCCGTCCCTCCCGGCGGCACAGACCCCAGCCCTCACCCTGATACGGCACCCGCTGTTTTTCGGCGAGCGTGCGCGGGTCGCGGGCGAAGGCGACCTCTTCCTTCCAGGTGAGCTGCCACAGGGTGTCGCCCGCGAGCGTTATGCCCTCCCCGAAGAAGGGGAGTGGCAACTCGACGCGGGCCAGCTCCGCACCGGTGCGCCGATCGATACTGCGCACATCGGACTGGCCGACCATGCCGGTGCCCTCGTACAGGACCTCACCGTCGATTTCCAGGCCCTGGGTGAACGCGCCCGGATCGTGTGAATGGGTGGCGAGAACCTCGATCTTGCGGTGTTCGGCGGCATCGTCGGCGTTTGCGCAGGCGCCCGGCACGAGCAGGCAGACCAGCGCGGTGACGACCCAGGTACGCCGAGTGGGCTTCATACGGCAAAATGTAGACCGTGAGCGCAGTATCTGTATCGGACACCGACGTACGGTCGATCCTGGCCGGGGCCGTCGACCTGGCTCGTAGTGCGCTCCTGGAGCTGGAACCCTCCGGGGTCGGAGCACATGTCGGCGTCCGCGCCGAAGACGAATGTGCCGCCACGCACTGCTTCGAGGCGACCCTGCCCGGCTACCACGGCTGGCAATGGGCCGTGGTGGTCGCCGCCGCCCCGGACACCGACCGGGTGACGGTGAGCGAATCCGCGCTGTTGCCCGGCCCGGAAGCGTTGATCGCACCGGAGTTCGTGCCGTGGGAGCAGCGGGTCCGGCCGGGCGATCTCGCGCCCGGGGATCTGCTCGCGCCGCCGGCGGACGACCCGCGCCTGGTGCCCGGCTACACAGCGACCGGCGATCCGGAAATCGACGAGGTGGCCTACCAGGTCGGACTGGGGCGTAAACAAGTCCTCAGCCTGGAGGGCCGCGCGGAGGCCGCGCAACGCTGGTACGACGAATACGGCCCGGACAGCGATATGGCCAAGGCCGCACCCGCGTCGTGCGAGAGCTGCGGTTTCTATGTGCCGCTCGCCGGGGCGCTGCGTGCCGCCTTCGGTGTCTGCGCCAACGTCATGGGCGCCGACGGTCATGTCGTGCACATGGGCTACGGCTGCGGAGCCCATTCCGAAACGCCGATGCCCACCGGAGCCGGGTCACCGCAGTACGAGGCCTACGACGATGCCGCCGTAGAGGTCTACCCGGCCGACTCGCCGAAACCAGCGGAGGCCGGGTCCGCGCCCGCCACCGAAACGGCCGAAACGCCGGTGCCCGGCCGCACGGTCTCGGAAGACGAGCCGGCCCCCAGTGCTGAACGGCACGATTCCCGTCGGCCCGAGGACTCGGTCGGTCGGCCGGAGGCCGCGGCCGATACCGCCCCGGAGCCCTCGAGCAAGTCGGCTGCCCCTGCCCAGGCAGAAACCGGCAAGGCCGCGGCGTCCACAGCCGACGCCGCGCCGGAACCGGGGAACGGGGAATCCACGAAGGGTTCGCCGACTGCCCAGGACACCGGAGTCGCTGAGCAGACGCCGGAAAATGCGGTGCGGGAACCCGCTGAATCCCCGGAAGCGGAACGCGACCCCGAGGGGGAGTCGATCTCCGAAGCCGCCGCCGGTCCGAGTACGGAGGGCACTGCGGTGGAATCGCAGTCCACGGTCATCGGCGCTCCGGGGACGGTAGAGGCCGGCCGCGACCCAGGACCTGCCGAATAGGCCCGCACGGACGCATATCCGACCCTCCCATCGGATGGACGGCGGTAACCGCTCGGTCGAGGCCCCGGCCCATGCGATCAGTTCGGAACGTTTCGTCGAGTTCGTAATGCCGGTGGATGGCCGCAATCGGCGGGCTGCTCGGCTTGACGCGCTCCGCACCGGCGGGCTCGATGGCGACGAATCGAGCGGTCGCGCTGGACCGACATGGTGGCGAATCCGTCCGGAACCCCTGGAGACGTCGGTTTGCGCGGAATCGCGACCGCACCGCCGAGGCCGCGGTCCGTTTCGCGGATAATGGCTCGGCAGCGGGCCGTGCGCCGGTCCCGGGTCGTCACATCGGAACAGGTTCAACTGCTGTGGTGCGTGAATAATGCTGGGAGACAGTAATAGTGGCATGCGATCCGATCGGATGCGGGTGGTGCCGGAGCCGGGCCGGAACGGCTGAGGCGGGGGTTCGGCCGGTGGTTCGCGGAGACGTACGCTGAGGCGGTGAGCGAGACCGGTGCGGTGGGCGATATGAGCGGATCAGCACGATCGTTCGCGGAGCCGGACTCCGCCGACCCGTTCGGTACCGCGCAGCTCCGGGCCGGAGTGCTGGCCGCCTGGCGGGATTCGCCGACCCGGTTGCGTGAGGATGCGGCGGTCGAAACGGATCTGGTGCGGGCCGGTTACCGCGACCGGCTGCTCACCGAGCTGGCCCAGAACGCCGCGGATGCCGCGGCCGCGGCGGGGATACCGGGGCGGATCGTGGTGCGATGCAGTGACCGGACACTGTCGATATCCAATACCGGCGCCCCGCTGGATCTGGCAGGTGTGCACGCGCTGACCGCGCTGCGTTCGTCCGGGAAAACCGGGGGTCCTGGGGAAGTCGGCCGGTTCGGGGTCGGTTTCACCGCGGTGCTCACGGTGAGTGAGGAGATCGAGTTCCGGTCGACCAGCGGATCGCTGCGGTTCTCCCGGGAAGACACCTCTGCCGAGCTCGCGGCCGCCGGCGTAGCCCTGCCGGAGCGGGAGGGCGGGTTCACACCACCGGTGTTGCGGCTGGCCTGGCCGCACGCCGCCGCACCGTGCGCCGGCGCGGACAGTGAAATCGTCCTCCGGCTGCGACCGGAGATCGATCCGGCGCCGCTGCTGGAGTCCATGCGTGCCGAGGCGGTGGACCTGTTGTTGGAGCTGCCCGCCCTGACCGAGATCCGGATCGAGGACTTCCCGGCGCGCTCGACGGTCCGGGATATGGGCGAGACCGGTCTGCGCGAGATCCGGGTCGACGCGGCCGGGACGGAAGAAGTCTGGTGGGAGTATCGGACGGTGCGGGCGCGCTGGCTGGTGCCGGTGCGGGACAGCCGGCCCGTCGCCGCGCGACCCGATGTGCTGCGCGCCCCAACCCGCTCGGACGAGGAACTGACGTTACCGGCGCTGCTGATCGCCGATATCCCCATGCAACCCGACCGCCGCCGGGTACTGCCCGGCGCCCGGCTGCGCGAACTGGCCGCCGGGTACGCCGATTTCGCCCGTGCGCTGCCGCCCGCATCGCGCCCGGTGCTGATCCCGGCTCCGGGGTTCGCGCGCAGCGAGATCGACGGATTGCTGCGGGAGTCGATTCTGGAAGAGTTGCGCGACAACCCCTGGCTTCCGGTTTTCCCGGCCGAACCCGGCGGCGCGGCAGACCCATCCGATAGCCGGGTGGCGGCACCCACCCGAACCAGTGTTTTCCCCGATCTCACCGCCGAGCTGGCCGAACTGCTCGGTGATGTGCTCGATCCATTGCTGATCCCGGACCTGTCCGGTGCGCGGTACGCGGATGTATTGGCGACGGTGGGGGTGCACCGGATCGGGTTGGCGCGAGTCGCGGAACTGTCCGCGGGGCTGGACCGGCCTCCGTCGTGGTGGTTCGGCCTCTACGCCGCGCTCGAACCGTTCGTCACCGACCAGCTGGCCGTCGAAGAACTCGGTGCTCTGGCGGTACCCCTGGCCGACGGCCGAACGGTCACCGGCCCGCGCACGGTACTGCTGGACGACGAGCTGGCCGCGCTCGCGGATCCGATACCCGTGCACTGGGCGCGTCTGGTACATCCCGCGGCGGCGCACCCGCTGCTGGCCCGGCTCGGTGCCCGGCGGGCGACCCCGGCCGATCTACTGTCGGATCCCGCGCTGCAGGCGGAACTGATCGATCATCCCGACGACCCGGACACGGTGGAATCGGTATTGCGGCTGGCCGCGGTGGCCGATACGGCGGCCCTGCCGCCCTGGCTGGGCATGCTCGAACTACCGGACAGCGAGGGCGCCACCCGGCCGGCCGATGAGCTCCTGCTGCCCGACGCCCCGTTGATCGAATTGCTGGTACCGGATTCGCCGTTCGGGGTCGTATCCGCCGAAGTGGCCGGTGAATACGGCGCCGGCGCTCTGCGGGCGATCGGGGTCGGCTGGGATTTCGGGATCGTCACCGAAACCGACCCCACCGGCCCCGACCACGATCTCGACGACGAGGAAACCTGGTGGGCCGGGCTTTCCGAGGACCCGCCGGAGCTGATCGCGGTACGCGATCTGGACCTGGTCGACGATGCCGCCTGGCCGGAGGCGCTGTGGCGGTTGCTCTCCGACGAGCGGACCCGGCCACTACTGGGTGACGCCGACGGGTACACCGCGTGGTGGTTGCGCCGGTACGCGCGGATCGACGGGGTCGCGCTGGGCGGCTACCGGCACCCGGCCGATACCGAATTCGCCGGACTGCTACCGGAACTGCCGATCACCGGCCTGTCCGGTCCGGATCTCGACGCGCTCATCGGCTGCCTGGCCGACCCCGCGACACTCGACCTCGCGCTCGCCGCAACGCTGCTCGAAGCGCTGGCGGATCCGGCGAAGACACCGACTCCGGAAGTGGTCGCGCGGGTACACGCCCGGCTCGGTGCGGCGGTGCATCGACTCGATATCACCGCCCTGGACCCGCCCGACCGGGTGCGCGCGCTGTCGGGTGCGGTGATCGATGCCGGGGACGCACTCGTGCTCGACAAGCCGTGGTTCGGTCTGGCGGTACCCCCGGACCGGCTGGTGGCGGCCGATCCCGATACGGCGGCGGACCTGGCGGTCCTGCTGGATCTGCCGCCCGTCTCGGAACAGGTGGACGCCGAAGTGCTCGACGCGGGCCACGAAACCGGCTGGGATTCCGAACCGCTCGGCGTGGTCCTGCGCCGGGTGTTCGCGCTACCGCCGCAGCCGGGAGGTCTCCGGGTACACGACGACCTGCGAGTCCGGCTTTCGGGCGCGGTGACGCGTACGGTGCGGGTCCCGTGGTGGCAGGACGGCGATACGGTGCATGTACTCCGGCCGGGTCCGGTGCACTGACCGCTGATCGCGGGGTTGCTACTCGGCGTGTTCGGCCAGCGCGCCGGCCAGTAGATCGAGCTGGGTGCGCACGCTTTCGCTGTCGTCGTCGACCAGCCAGCGCAGGACGATACCGTCGATCATGCTCAGCGTGAACCGGGACAGCTGCCGCACCGGAACCTTCCAGGTGCTGCCGGTGGCATCGCGGGCATGGTCGAGAATATCGGCGACCGTGGAATCGTTGAAGTCGTACTGCTCCCGCGCGATCGCCAGTTTGGCCGGTGTCTGCTCGCCCTCTCGTAACGCGTAGGTGGTGGTCTCGTAGGTGAGCAGCTGACGTTCCGGGGTGGCCTCGATATTCAGCCACATGAGTTCCAGCCCGGTGCGCAGCAGATCGCGCAGCGCGGTATTGCCGCTACCGGCCTGCTGCCAGACGGATTCGTTGGCGTCCACCGAATCGCGCAGCTCCATCGACAGCGCCTTGACCAATTCGGTCATCAGCGCGTCCTTGTTCTCGAAGCAGTAATGCACCACACCTAGCGAGACGCCCGCCGCTTGGGCGACATCACGGGTGGTGACACCCGCGACCCCCTTTTTCTCGGCAAGGCCGATCGCGGCCTCGATAAGGTGGGCCCGTCGTTCTTCGACGCTCAATCGGGAGGACACACGAGCGAGTTTGGCCGCCCTGGTCCCAACAGTCAATTCCCCGACGTGACCCCCCGGGACCCGTCCGCGCCGGCCGCACCGGCGACCATGCGGCCCTGCTGCCTCGGACTATGCGCGGTCGGTGATCACAATCCCGTCTGCGCACCCTTGTCACCGCGGCGCGCCCCCCGGCGCTGTACGACGAAGATCGTGTAACCCAGCAGGCCGACGGCCAGACCCATCAGACACACCGGCCGCGCCGACTCCCAGCGATCCCCGCCCAGCCAGACGACCAGGGTCGCGATCGCGAACAACACAGAGCCCGATACGAGTACCGGCCGGGGGTCGGTCAGCCACGACGGAAACTGCGGGAGCTGCGCGTTCATCTGATCAGCGTAACCGCAGTACGCGCGCCGATCCGACGTGTGTCACGTATGGTTCACTTTGTGAATACCCACTCGGATGTGCGGGCGCTGGCCAGCGACCTCTCGCTGGCGGTGGTGCGCTTGACGCGGCATCTGCGGGGACGGCGTGCGGAATCGCAGATATCGCTGACCCAGCTCTCGGTTCTGGCCACACTCGCCAACGAGGGCGCCATGACTCCCGGTTCACTCGCGGCGAAGGAACGAGTCCAGCCCCCGTCGATGACCCGGGTGATCGCCTCGCTCACCGATCTGGGTCTGGTGGACCGCGACCCGCATCCGACCGACGGACGGCAGATCATCGTCTCGCTGTCCCAGGCCGGGCACGCCCTCCTCGCCGATGAGCGCAGCGCCCGGGAAGCGTGGATGAGCGATCAGCTCGCCGACCTGGGCCCCGATCAGCTCGCCGTGCTCGAACAGGCCGTGGCGATCCTCAACGAAATCGTGGCCGACTCCGAATAAGACCGACTTCGAAGAGTCAGCGGGCTGCACCGTAGCTCGCTGCGAAGGGCTGGTCGCTGTCGACTATTTCGCGGCCGAGAGGGAACAGGGCCAGCGGGATCAGCTTGAGATTCGCCCAGGCGAACGGGATTCCGATGATGGTGCAGGCAAGCGCGATGCTGGTGCCGAGGTGTCCCAGGGCGAGCCACCAGCCGGCGACGATGAACCAGATGATGTTGCCGAGCAGGGCGCCCGCGCCCGCTCCCGGCTTCTCGACCGTCGTGCGGCCGAAGGGCCACAGCATGTAGAGGGCATTACGCATCGCCGCCACCCCGAACGGGATCGTGATGATGAGGATGAAACAGATCAAGGCGGCGACGAAGTATCCCAGCGCCATCCAGAAACCGCACAGGATCAGCCAGAGGATATTGAGCAGCAACTGGATCGGCTTCATACCTCAAGCATGCCCGAGCCGGGCGGTATACGCACCCACGGCGCGGCCCGTGCTGCGCGGCTTGGCAGGATAGGCGCCGTGGCCGTGGTTCTCGATGTGGACAGTGCTGCCGATCCACGGGTCGACGATTTCCGGGATCTGAAGGCAGCGGACCGCAGGCCCGACCGTCCCGGCGGGAAGGGCTTGGTTATCGCCGAGGGGTCGGTGGTGGTCCGGCGCATGCTGGAATCGCCGTTCCGGCCGCACGCCCTCCTCGGTGTGGACAAGCGGTGGCAGGAACTCGCCGCCGATCTGGCGGCTGTCGATATCCCGTTCTACCGTGCCCCGGCCGACGTGATGGCGCAGGTGGTCGGTTTCCATCTGAACCGGGGCGTACTCGCGGTGGCTCATCGGCCGCCGGTCCACGATTTCACCGATCTCCTCGCCGGTGCCACGACGGTCGCCGTGCTCGAGGGGGTGAACGATCACGAGAATCTCGGTGCGATGTTCCGCAATGCGGCGGGATTGGGTGTGGACGCGGTGCTGTTCGGGCCCGGCTGCGCCGATCCGCTGTACCGTCGATCGGTGCGGGTTTCCATGGGGCATGCGCTGCGGGTGCCGTTCGCTTCGGTGCCGGATTGGCCGGCCGGCCTGGACGTAGTGCGCCGCCAGGGCTTCCAGGTGATCGCGTTGAGCCCCGACCCGGCGGCCGCGACCCTCGCCGCCGCGCTCACCGGCCGGCGGGTGGCGCTGCTGCTCGGCGCCGAGGGGCCCGGCCTCACCGAGGAGGCGATGGCGGCGGCGGATGTGCGGGCCCGGATCCCGATGTCCGCGGGTACCGATTCGCTGAATGTGGCAACCGCCGCGGCCATGGCCTTCTACGAGCGGGTGCGGGCCTCATGACCCCCGTCGGACGTTCCGGCTACGGCGGCTACTCAGGCCCGGCCGGCGAGCCGACCCCGTGGGCGGCGGGGCTCACGGTCGCCGCACTGGTCGCGGCGTTGACCGCGGTCGGGGTGTACGCCTTCGGCGCGGCCCTGACCCAGGTGCACCCGCTGTTCTCGCTGGCAGTGAACGTGGTTGCGGTGATCGGTATCGCGCCTACCGCGTGGCGCTGGCGGACCCGGCCGGTGACCCGCTGGGTACTGGCCGGTGCCGGAGCCGGCGTACTGCTCGGCTGGATCGGGTTGCTCACCGGGGTCTGAGCGGGACACGGCGGTTACTTTTCGGCGGGTACCGCCGCGTCATGGCCGCGCAGCCAGGACAGCAGGCCCTTGCGCTCGTGATCGACCCGGTTGCGCGGCGGCCGGGGATCGTGGCGTGCGCCCTCGTCCTTGGGATGGAGCCGGAACCGGCAGACCCGGATATCTTCGGGGGTCACCGTGGGACGGCCCGCTTCGGAATCTCGCGCGTCGACCTGCTCCGCGGCCACCGGGAAGTACCGGAAACCGAGCCACTCGTAGTTCGCCGTATCCGCGAAACCGGGCGGATCGAACGGCAGCACCAGCGGATCCGGGAGTTCGCCCAGCCGCCACCGGATCGGATGCTCACCGGCCCAGTGCGGCCGCTCCCAGATATGCGGCAGGCCCTGATCCTGCAGGATGTTGAGGCGGGTGGAACTGAATGCCCGCCGCAATTCGCCACGTTCCCAATGCGCGAACGAACCCCAGCCGTATTCGAGATCGAACGACACCAGATACGTATGCTCCTCGGCCAGCGGCCGCACCAGCAGATCCGGGATCTCGGTCGGATGCACCCGGGCCGCGTAGGGGCTGCACAGCAGGTTCAGGCCCGGGTAGCAGCCGATGAACAGTTCGTCGGGTTGCGGTCCGGTGGCTTCCCCGAGAGTCGCCGATGCGGCCGGCTCGACCTCGAGGTCGGGATGCAACTGCCGAGCCAGGGCGTAGGCCGCATCCGGGTCGGGGTCCGGGTAGGTGCCCAGGACCGCGAGCGGGTCGGGCGTATCGACGTACCAGACCGAGGAAATCTTGGACAGCATCCACCCACCTCCGATAGCGCACGAACCGGGTCGTGAACTGCTCGGCGTGCACCTCGGCCGGTATCGGGGCAGCCCCGGGATCGACCGTGTCGCCGTACAGCGGAACTTACTCGCCCGATCGGGTGGATCGGGCGGTTGTCGCGGGAAACACGCCGGTTCGCGGCCGTTCAGTGACCCGAGCTGCGGACCCCGAGCAGCACGTCCTCCCACGACGGCATCGGCGCCTTACCGCGCTTGCTGCGCCCGGTGGATTTCGCCGTCTTGGCAGGTGCCTTCTTGACAGCGGGTTTCGCCGCTGGTTCGGGTTCGGGCGTCTGCTCCGCCTCTGCGTGTTCGGGTTCCGCGGTGTCCGCGTTGCGGGTTTCGCCGGTTTCCGCGGCTTTCGCCTCCGAATCTCCTGCGGCTACGGTTCCGGTGCCGACCGGCTCGGCCGTCGCTTCCGCTGCTTCCACCGGCGGGTCGGCGACCGCCGCGACCGGCGTGGGTTCGGGTGCTACCGCGGCAGGTTCGCCGGCTACCAGGGCGGATTCGCCGGCGGTCGGGGAGGCTTCGCCGGTGACCGGCGCGGCCTCGGGCTCGACGGGCTCAGGCTCGGCCGGCGCGGCCGTTTCCGGTGCCTGCGTCTCGGATTCCGGTACGGAATAGCCTGCCGGGGGCCCGGGGTCGGCAGGAACGGGGGGGTCGACGGGCGCGGCAGCAACCGGCGTCTCCGCCGCGGGCGGGCGATGGACTTCCGCCGCCGACGGCCGATACGTTTCGGGCGGAGCCGCGGGAGCCGGTGGAGTGGCGGCGCTCGCCGGGCCGGTACCCGCAGGCAGTGCGGCCGCTCCGGTGGGCCGACCGGTGCCCGGCGACAACGGTGCCGGGGCGGGCAGTGTCGCGCTGCCGCCGGCGGCGACAGCGCGCTGTTCATAGTAGTTGTCCACCGCGGCCGGACGTGCCGGTTCCCGGCGGGGTTCGGCCACAACCGGTTCCGGAGCGGCCGGTGTTTCGGCTTCGACCGGCAGAATCGAGGCGAGCCCGCGTAGCGCCCGCCCGAAATCCGGATCGATCAGATCGGTGGCGGGATCGTCGAGCGGGGATACCGAGCCGCCGTGCGCGTCCGGCTGGTAGCGCCAGTGCGCGGCGATCTCCGATCGGCCGTTCTGCCATTGCAATTGCGCGACCCAGAAGCCCTTCTCGTCCTTCCAGGCATCCCATTCGGCGTTGTCGAGGGTATGGCCGCGGGCGGTGAACGCCGCGGTGACCACATCGATCAGGATTTCCACCGCGGGACCGTCGGGCCGGATCGGATGGGCCTTCTGGGCGAGTTCGGCGGCCCGCGCGCGTTCCAGCAGTACGGGATAGGCGAAACGTTCCACCCGGCTCAGCGGCATGCCGGATTCCTGGGTCACCTGTTCCACGGAGGCGCCGGCGCGGATTCGAGCCTGGATATCGCGAGGACGCATAGTTGCTTCCATTTCGATCTCTATCTGGCCGAATCGGGCAAGGTCGCCGCGGGCTGCGGCGCGGAGTTTGTCGTCGGCGGGAAGCCGGAATTTCTGGCCACTTTCCGTGTCGACGCACACGATATGGGCGGAGTCGGGCGTCACCCCGATCACTCGAAGTTCACGCACCGTTACCTCCTTATCGCGTCGCTCGCGATACCGCCCACGTTCTGGAACAGTAGTGCACTTCTGGGATTCGTGTGGCAAGACACGCGGCACCGAAATGTACCCTGCGGCCGTCACCTACGGCTAATCTGCTCTATTCCCTTGTGTATCAAGTCGATTCCGGGTGAGCCGGATGTCAAGGGCACGGGCCCGCCGCGCAACACGCGCGACGGGCCCGAATTCGCAGGTGATCTGGGTCAGCCGAGTTTCTCGACCACCCAATCGACGCAGCGGGTGAGCTGAGCCACGTCCTCCGGATCGATGGCCGGGAACATACCGATGCGCAGCTGATTGCGGCCCAGTTTCCGATACGGCTCGGTATCGACGATCCCATTGGCCCGCAGCGTCTTGGCGACCGCGGCGGCGTCCACCGAGTCGGCGAAGTCGATGGTGCCGACCACCTGGGAGCGGTGGGCCGGATCGGCGACGAAGGGGGTTGCGTATTCGCTGGCCTCGGCCCAGGCGTACAGCCGGGAGGAAGAATCCAGCGTCCGTTTCACCGCCCAGTCCAGGCCGCCGTTACGGTTCAGCCAATCGATCTGATCGGCGAACATGAGCAGGGTGGCCAGTGCCGGGGTGTTGTAGGTCTGGTCTTTGACGCTGTTCTCGATCGCAATGGGCAGCGACAGGAAATCGGGGGTCCAGCGACCGGAATCCTTGATCTCCTGCACCCGCGCCAGCGCGGCCGGGCTCATCAGCGCGATCCACAGCCCGCCGTCGGCGGCGAAGCATTTCTGCGGCGCGAAATAGTAGATATCGGCATCGGTGATATCCACCGGCAACCCGCCGGCGCCGGAGGTGGCGTCGATGGCGACGAGGGCATTGTCCGATCCCGCCGGCCGTTGCACCGGAACCGATACTCCGGTGGAGGTTTCGTTGTGCGCCCAGGCGATCAGATCGGCGGCCGGATCGGCGACCGGCTCCGGCGCGCTCCCCGGATCGGCCGATACGACGATCGGATCGCCGAGGAACGGATTCTTCTTGGTGACACTGGCGAACTTGGAGCTGAATTCGCCGTAGGTCAGATGCAGGGAGCGCTCGCGGACCAGGCCGAACGCGGCAGCATCCCAGAAAGCCGTGGTGCCACCGTTGCCGAGGACGACCTCGTAGCCTTCGGGCAGGGAGAACAGGTCCCGCAGCCCGGCCCGTACGCGGGCGACCACATCCTTGACCGGTTTCTGCCGGTGGCTGGTGCCGAACACCGAGGCACCCACCTCCACCAGGGACTGCAGCTGCTCCGGGCGGACCTTGGACGGGCCGCAACCGAAACGACCGTCGGTGGGCTTGAGCTCATCGGGGATGGTCGGGAACGCACTGGTCATGGCCAACAGCGTAGCCGCGCCGTTGCTGTGCCGCGTACCACACTCCGGCTAACGTGAGTGGGTATGAGCATGCGGTCGTCGAGGGGCCCTGCCGGAGATGGATCCGATGACGGCCGTGGCGGCGGTCACGGCGCGGAACCGGGTCCACCGGCGCCGGGTGGGTGGCTGCGCGGACTGCTGCCGCGGCGTTTCCGCCGTCGCGGTGAGGCGCCCAGCGGTGCCGATCGCCGGGAGTTGCTGACCTACGGCACGGCCGGTTCGGCCACGGTCCTGGCGGCCGGTACCCGGCGGCGTGAACCCGGCTATACATTCCGGGTCCGTGTCCGGCTGCCCGGGGTGGCGCCCTACGAGGCCCAGGTCCGGCAGCGCGTATCGGGCGCCGAACTGGACCGGATGCGCCCCGGTGATCTGGTGTGCTGCCGGGTGGACCCGCACGACCGCGACCGCATGGTGCTGTACCCGCCAGGGGAGGCCGATCCCGGGCGGGCCGCGTCGGCGAAAATCCTGTCCGACGGACGCCGGGCCACCGCGACCGTACTGGCGGTGAATCCGGTCGAGGTCGACTATTGCGGCTGCGACGATCCGGTCATGCGCCTGGACCTGGAGATACGGGCCTGGGACGAACCGGAGCCCTGGCATGTGCGCGTCGTCCAACCGGTGCCCCTGTCCGCGATCGAACTCCTGGACCTGGGTGCCAGACTCCGGGTCGCGTTTTTCACGGTCGACAGCGGCGAATCGGTCGCGATCGATTGGGAAGCCGACCCGGACTGCGTCTGACGGAAGGAACCGCGGTCGCCTCGCGCGTTGGTGGCGAGGTCTTCACCGGATGCTCGCCCGCCGGGCCGGCGCTCAGCCGTATCGGTCCGGCTACACGTTGTGCCCGCGAGTATGGCGGGCACAACGCATGCATCGAACGGGCGGACTCGCGCTGCGGGCCGCGGGCCGCGGGCCGACGCTATCCGGCCGCGACGCTGTCCCAGCCCGCGACCTCTTGCGGTGGTCGTGGGCCCGGGCCGGTGTAGATGGCGGCCGGGCGCACCAGTTTGCCGAGTTTCTTCTGTTCCATGATGTGCGCGCACCAGCCCGCGGTCCGGCCGCAGGTGAACATCGCCGGCATCATATGGGCCGGGACCTCGGCGAAGTCGAGCATGACCGCTGCCCAGAATTCGACATTGGTCTCGATGGCGCGGTCGGGGCGGCGTTCGCGGAGTTCGGCCAGCGCCGCCTGTTCGAGGGCGGCCGCCACTTCGTAGCGCGGGGCGGCCAGGCGCCGGGCGGTATCGCGCAGGACCCGGGCCCGTGGGTCTTCGGCGCGGTAGACCCGGTGACCGAAGCCCATGAGCTTCTCCTTGCGGTCCAGGATTCCCTTGACCAGGGCGCGCGCGTCGCCGGTACGTTCCACTTCTTCGATCATGGGCAGTACCCGGGCCGGTGCGCCGCCGTGCAGCGGGCCGGACATCGCGCCGATGGCGCCCGAGAGCGCGGCGGCGACGTCGGCTCCGGTGGAGGCGATGACGCGGGCGGTGAACGTGGAGGCGTTCATCCCGTGTTCGGCGGCCGATACCCAGTAGGCGTCGATGGCCTCGGTGTGCCGCGGGTCCGGGTCGCCTTTCCAGCGCGTCATGAACCGTTCGGTGACCGTGGTGCATTCGTCGATCCGGCGCTGCGGTACCGCGGGCTGGTAGATACCGCGCGCGGATTGCGCGACGTAGGACAGAGCCATCACCGATGCGCGGGCCAGGTTCTCCCGGGCGGTGGCTTCGTCGATATCGAGCAGCGGCTGGTAGCCCCAGATGGGGGCGAGCATCGCCAGCCCGGCCTGCACATCGACCCGGACGTCGCCGGTGTGCACCGGCAGCGGGAACGGTTCGGCCGGTGGGAGGCCGTGCCCGAACTCGCCGTCCACCAGCAGCGCCCAGACATCGCCGAAGGTGACCCGGTTGGTGACCAGGTCTTCGATGTCCACGCCGCGGTAGCGCAGGGCGCCGCCGTCTTTGTCGGGTTCGGCGATATCTGTGGTGAACGCGACCACCCCCTCGAGGCCGCTGACGAAATCGTCCGGGACCTGGCCGGCCCCTGCAATGCCGGAATTGGTGGTCATACGCGACTCTCCTTTCAACAGGACTCTATCGCTTTGCTACTCCGGAGTAACGTCTGGCCCATGTC
>NZ_JARWOV010000263.1 GCF_029868855.1 Nocardia carnea
CCCCCCCCCCTGCCCCCCCCCCCCCCCCCCCCCCCCCGCCCCCCCCCCCCCCCCCTCGCCGCCCCGCCCGCGCCGCCGCGCGATGGTGAGCACCGCACCGACCACCGAGATGCCCTGATCCTGCGGCGGGGTACCCACCAGCACCGTGGCGGGCGCAGTGGCGTCCCAGTTCAACGTGGCCGCCCGGGACAGCATGTCCGGACCGGTGTCCCCACGCACCACCGCATCCACCACCAGCGCCTCCAGGCGGGTATCCCAGGCACCCCGGGACTCGGCGGCGCTGGCGTACACCGAGGCGGCCGCGAAACCGAGCTCACGCCCGTACCGCAGCACCGCCTCGGTGAGCGCCACCAACTGGCGATCGTTACGCGCGAGCGCGGGCAGCCACTGCTCGAAGAACTCCATGGCCACCCGCACCATGTCCACGGTCTGGCGCAGCGTCAGCCGCCGCGCCAGATCCTGCGGGATCACCTGGAAGGCGTCCAGGCTGAACCGGATATCGCTGTCCGGGTCCTGGAGCCATTCCAGGAAGTTGACCACCGCGGTCTGCACCAGCATCTGCACACCCGCGCGCTGCGCGGCGTCCAGATCGGCGAAGAACGGCAACCGGTCCTGCATCGACCCCACGGCCTCGGTGGACAGCCGGCCGGAGAACTGCTTGACGCGTCGCAGCAGTGTGTCCGGTAAGGGGTCGCGGGTCTGCCGGTTCGGCGACAGGGCACCGGTCGGCAGGTACACCTCGTTCGCGGAGGAGCCTTCGGTGACCCGCCGAGGCCGCGGTGGTCTGCGTTCGATCATCGAGTTGTCGTCACTCCGCGTCTCCTGCCCCGCCCGCGGTGAACTTCTCCGCGGCGGATACATCGTCGATCCGGTACCGGGCCGCGGCCTCGGCGGCCTTGGCGGGGTCGAGTTTGCCCATCCGGCCCAGTCCCGCCAGCGCGGCAACGGTGATGGATTCGGCGTCCACGTTGAACACCCGGCGCGCGGCCGGGCGGGTGTCGGAGAAACCGAACCCGTCGGTGCCGAGGGTGGTGAAATCGCCCGGTACCCATTTGCGGATCTGATCCGGTACCGCACGCATCCAGTCCGAGGCCGCCACGAAGGGCCCCTCGGCGCCGGCCAGCGCACGGGCGACATAGGGCTGCCCCGGATCCTCACCCGGGTGGTGCAGCGCCTCGATCTCCAACTCCAGTGCCTCACGGCGCAGCTGACCGTACGAGGTGACCGACCAGACGTCGGCGGCCACACCCCAGTGCTCGGCCAGCAGCTGCTGTGCCCGCAGACCGTCGGGCACGGTGACACCGGAGACCAGGATCTGCGCGCGCACATCGCCCGCCCCGCCCTTGCGGTACAGGTAGATGCCCTTGAGCAGGCCGTCCACGTCCAGGTCCTCGGGCTCGGCCGGCTGCTGGTAGGGCTCGTTGTACAGGGTGAGGTAGTAGAAGATGTTCTCCCCGCCGAACCCGTCCACACCCGGAGTGCCGCCGTACATCCGGCGCAGCCCGTCGCGCACGATATGGGCGATCTCGAAGGAGAACGCCGGATCGTAGGACACCACGGCGGGATTGGTGGCCGCCAGTAGCAGCGAATGCCCGTCGTTGTGCTGCAGACCCTCACCGGTGAGGGTCGTCCGCCCGGCGGTCGCGCCGAGCACGAACCCGCGGGCCAGCTGATCGGCCGCGGCCCACAGTCCGTCGCCGGTGCGCTGGAACCCGAACATCGAATAGAAGATGTAGAGCGGGATCATCGGCTCGCCGTGCGTGGCGTAGGAGGTGCCGACCGCGGTGAACGACGCCGTGGACCCGGCCTCGTTGATGCCTTCGTGCAGGATCTGCCCGACGGTGCTCTCCTTGTAGGCGAGCATCAGTTCCGCATCGACCGAGGTGTAGAGCTGGCCGTTGCGGTTGTAGATCTTCAGCGAGGGGAACCACGAGTCCATTCCGAAGGTGCGGGCCTCGTCCGGGATGATCGGCACGATCCGCTTGCCGATCTCCTTGTCGCGCAGCAGTTCCTTCATGAGCCGCACCAGGGCCATGGTGGTGGCCACATTCTGCTTCCCGGACCCCTTGCGTACCGACTTGTACACCTCGTCGCCCGGCAGTTTCAGCGGTGCGACGTTCGTCCGCCGTTCCGGCAGGAAACCACCCAGCGCCTTACGGCGATCCAGCATGTACTGGATCTCCTTGGTTTCCGCACCCGGGTGGTAGTACGGAGGCAGGTACGGATCCTTCTCCAGCTCGGCATCGCTGATCGGGATCCGCTGCAGATCGCGGAAATCCTTCAGATCCTGCAGGGTCAGCTTCTTCATCTGGTGGGTGGCGTTACGACCCTCGAAATGCTTACCGAGGGTGTAGCCCTTGATCGTCTTCGCCAGGATCACCGTGGGCTGGCCCTTGTGCGCGAGTGCCGCCGCGTAGGCCGCGTACACCTTGCGGTAGTCGTGACCACCGCGCTTGAGGTTCCAGATCTCCTGATCCGACAGGTCCTGGACCAGGGCCTTGGTGCGCGGATCGCGGCCGAAGAAATGGTCGCGGACGTAGGCACCGTCGTTGGCCTTGTAGGTCTGATAGTCACCGTCGGGCGTGGTGTTCATCAGATTCACCAGCGCGCCGTCGCGGTCCGCGCCCAGCAGCGCATCCCATTCGCGACCCCAGATCACCTTGATCACGTTCCAGCCGGCACCGCGGAAGAACGACTCCAGTTCCTGGATGATCTTGCCGTTACCGCGGACCGGGCCGTCCAGGCGCTGCAGGTTGCAGTTCACCACGAAGGTCAGATTGTCCAGACCCTCCATGGCCGCCACATGGGCGAGACCGCGCGATTCGGGTTCGTCCATCTCGCCGTCGCCCAGGAACGCCCACACATGCTGATCCGAGGTGTCCTTGATCCCGCGATCGTGCAGGTAGTGGTTGAACCGGGCCTGATAGATGGCGTTCATCGGGCCCAGACCCATCGACACCGTCGGGAATTCCCAGAAATCGCTCAGCAACCGCGGATGCGGATACGACGGCAGACCCTTGCCGAGACCGCCGTGGCTGTACTCCTGGCGGAAACCGTCGAGCTGATCGGTGGACAACCGGCCCTCGAGGAAAGCGCGGGCGTAGATACCGGGCGAGGCGTGACCCTGGATGAAGATCGAATCGCCGCCGCCGGGATGGTCCTTACCGCGGAAGAAATGATTGAACCCGACTTCGTACAGTGCCGCGGACGACGCATAGGTCGAGATATGGCCGCCGACGCCGATCCCCGGGCGCTGCGCCCGGTGCACCATGATGGCCGCGTTCCAGCGGATCCACGCCCGAAAGCGCCGCTCGGTCTCCTCGTCGCCGGGGAACCAGGGCTCGTTCTCGGTCGGGATGGTGTTGACGTAATCGGTCGATGTCAGTGCGGGAATCGATACCCGGCGCTCACCGGCGCGTTCGAGCATCCGGAGCATCAGGTAGCGGGCGCGGCCGGGGCCTTCGCGGTCGAGCATCTCGTCGAAGGATTCGAGCCATTCGCTGGTCTCCTCCGGATCGATATCCGGTAGGTAAGAGGCCACTCCTTCGCGAATCACACGGACTCGGCCACCGGGCTGCACGCCGTTGGCGTTGCCAGGGGTGGGAGCGGAACCCGGCTGAGCGGATTCCGCCGGGACGCCAGAGTGGATCAGATCGGTCAAAACTGCTCCTCGTACAGGGGGTGGTCGAGCTGATGGCTACGGTGACCCCGAGTGGCCCGCTGGTGTGCGGATCACCCGTGACGACTTGTCCGGGCGCGCCCGCGTCCTTGCGTGGCGCGTCCCACATCATCATGTCAGCCGCCGATCCAGTACCGTTCGACAGGCAGGGCTACGCAGTGGTAACCAAGGAGTCGGGAGGACGATGCAAGGGCTGGACCCGCGCCGATTCGGGCTGATATGCGCCGCGGCGGCACTGGTCACCGGCGCGACCCTGGCGGGCTGCGCGAACCAGATCGAAGGTGTCGCGACCCCCAACGCCGCCGAAGCCACTGCCTACCGCAGTTTCGCCTCGTCCTCGTCCGCGGCCGCCACGTCCTCGCAGATCGCCGCCGCCCGGGACAAGGCGATCGCCGACAACTGCGGTCTGTTCCCCGGTATCACCGGCACCGGAGTCACCAAGTACAACGAGTTCGTCGACGCCCACGACAGCAACGCCCCGGACTACGACGCCAAACGCGACGCCGCTGTCACCGCGCTCGACGACGCCGCCGGTCAGGTCGAAGGCAGCGCGAATGCCGCCGGCGCGAACCTGCCCGAGGATCTGAAGGCGAAATTCGCCGACTACGTCAATGCCGCCCGCGCCCTGTCCCAGGCGACCAGGGAGATGACCTACACCTCCCCCGTCGGACCGCTCAACGATGCCAGCAAGCGCGTGAACGACGCGCGCAACGCGGTGCGCGATGCCTGCCCCGGATGATCTCGAGCGCCCGTCACCAGGCTTTTGTGGCGACATCAGAAATTCGATCTACCCGATCGGCTTGCGTTAGGGCCGATAACCATGTTCGCTTGCAGATATCTTGTAGTCGGGAGTTGAGGAGGACGCCACCGTGGTCGCCGCGGCGGACGATCAGAATTTCGCTCAGAAGCTTGGCATCACCCACGGCATGGTTGTCCAGGAGCTGGGCTGGGACGAGGACACCAACGACGACCTCCGGGCCGACGTCGAGGAGACCGCCGGCAGTGAACTGCTGGACGAGGACTCCGACGAGGTCATCGATGTCGTCCTGCTGTGGTGGCGGGACGGCGACGGCGACCTGGTCGACGAGCTGATGGAGGCGATCGGCCCGCTGGCCGACGACGGCTTCATCTGGGTGCTGACCCCCAAGACCGGTAACGACGGGCACGTCGATCCCAGTGAGATCGCCGAGGCTGCACCGACGGCGGGGCTCACCCAGACCTCGGCGATCAAACTCGGTGAATGGTCGGCCAGCCGGCTGGTGCAGCCCAAGGCACCGACCAAACAGCGCTGAGCCGCCCACAGCTGTGCCGCGCGCCTGCGACGAAGGTGCGCGGCCGGAGATTCGGAGGATACCCATGCCCCTCGAGGTAGGCACCCAGGCGCCGGAGTTCACCCTCAAGGACCAGAACAATCAGGAAGTCTCGCTGTCGGATTACCGCGGCAAGAAGAACGTCCTGATCGTGTTCTACCCGCTCGCCTTCACCGGCATCTGCCAGGGCGAGCTGTGCAAGGTCCGCGACGAACTGCCGCGCTTCCAGAACGACAACGCCGAGATCATCGCGATCTCGGTGGGCCCCCCGCCGACCCATAAGATCTGGGCCGCCGAACAGGGCTACACCTTCCCGCTGCTGTCGGACTTCTGGCCGCACGGCAAGATCGCACAGGACTACGGCGTCTTCAACGACACCACCGGCTTCGCCAACCGCGGCACCTTCGTCGTGGACCGCGAGGGAATCATCCGTTTCGCGGAGATGAACGGCCCCGGAGAGCCCCGTGACCAGGCGGCTTGGGAGAAAGCGCTCGCCGCGCTAGATTCATAGACCGTTCCCCCGGACAACGCTCCGGGGGGTACGGGCGTATAGCTCAGTGGTAGAGCTCTGGTTTTACACACCAGCGGTCGGCGGTTCGAACCCGTCTGCGCCCACCAAGAACACCCAGGTAGTCGTATAGCGAGGGAATTCTGCCCCGTGCGATTCTCCTGAGGCTTACGTGGGGCACCTGGTCCAGTCCTTCTCACGCCGGCAGACGAGATGGGGCGCCGCCTGCGGCTGCGGCCGGACCCACCAGGTGATCGACGAGGTAGCTCAGGTCCTGGTTTGCGCCCGAAGGTGCAGGCGGACTGCCGAAACCAGGAAGAAGATGCCGCCCAGCGTCGCGTACCCACTGAGGGCTGTGAGCGACGCAGCAGGTGCACCCGAACCCGCGATGAAGCTCGCGCCGGCGAGGGTTGAGATCGCACCGCTGAGAATCATCGCCCATTGACCCCCGAGCCGGTACCGCAAGATCGCGACGATCAACTGCACAATGCCCGCCGTGATCGCCCAGGCGCCCCACACGCGGAGCACCTCGGGAATACCGGCGGTCACGGTGACGGCCAACCCGAGGGCGGTGAGCAGGCTCAGCGCCATATTCACGTACAGCGGCGCCCGCGGACGTGCGGAACCCGAAGTGCGGAAGTCGATCACAGCGGCAGCGACATCGAACAGCGGATAGATCACCAGGAGGGCGATGCCGAACGGTGTGAGTGCGGTGGCCGTCAGTATGAGCAGGACCGCCCAGACGAGGGCGAACACGAAACGGGCGTAGTACAGATTCCGCAGCGCTTGGATGCTGCCCGTGGCGCGGCCGGCGGCATCGGCCGCTCGAGCGTCTATCGAGGTGGACATCGGAACTCTCTTTCGATGGTCGGGATGGCCGGAACCGGCTAGTAGAAAGAACGATCGGTATCGCACAAGTCTGGCGGGCTGGACACCCAGCTGTCAATACCGATCGTTCTTTCTGCTAGCCTCGAAGCTGGCCACAGGGAGGGAGAAAGGTCAGATGTCGGAAGCACGCGCGCGACTGCTCGACACTGCGAGTGGACTGTTCTATTCCGAAGGGCTGCATGCAGTAGGTGTCGAGCGCATCCTCTCCACAGCCCAGGTGACGCGGGCAACCATGTACCGGCATTTTCCGGGCAAGGACGACCTTGTTGTCGCCTACCTGAAACAGGCCGACGAGTTGATACGCGCACAGGTCGACACCGCGCGCAGCGAGAACTCGTCGGGAGTCGACGTCGTCCGAGCCGTCGGGCGGACCATCGCCGACAGCATCCGCGCACCCGGGTTCCGTGGATGCGCTTTCCTCAACGCAGCATCCGAGTACCCCGAACCCGACCACCCTGTCCACCAGACCGTTCTCGCGCACCGGCAGTGGTTTCTGGACACGATCACGGATATCTTCGCCGGGGTCGATCACCTCCCTACCGAACGCGCGGCCCGGCATTTCGTGATGCTGCGCGACGGCGCGATGGCCGCCGGCTGCCTGGGCGACCCGGCCCCGGTCTGCGAGACGTTCCTGCACGGAGTCGATGAACTCCTGAACGCGCGCACGGTGACTCACTGATCGACGTCTCGAGCAGGCCCGCACAACACCATCGCGACGCGTCTGCCCACGTGCGGACCACTGCAATAGGGATCGCGCCGGCGGTACTCGTGCGCCGCGCGGTCCGCGAAACGATCGTGACCTGCGCTACCCGGGAATGGGGTGGCGATGGCCGCGTGGCAGGGTGAGTTCGTCCAGTTCGACCAGATTCCCGCCGGACTGTTTCGCCCGGTACATGGCGGCGTCGGCGGAGTGCAGCAGGCGGTCCGGGGTCGGGCGCGGGCACTGGGGGCACACCAGCGCATCGAAGACCGCGACCCCCACGCTCGCGGTGACTTCCACCGCGGTCGCGGGCGGTTCGGCGACAGCGAGGCGCAGACGTTCGGCCTCCGCGCGCGCGGCCGCCGCGGAGATCGGGGCGGCAACCACGAACTCCTCCCCGCCCGTGCGCGCCACTACCGCATGCTCCCCCGCGGCGTCGCGCAGCCGCCGGGCGGTTCGCACCAGGACGGTATCGCCGACGCGGTGGCCCCAGGTGTCGTTGACGCTCTTGAAGCGGTCGAGATCGAAGGTCATCACGCAGATCGCGGGGTATCGCTCCACCAGCCGCGGTAGCCGGATCTCCAGACCCCGGCGGTTGAGCAGTTCGGTGAGGGGGTCCGACAGTGACTCGTTGCGCAGCAGCCAGTAGAGGATCTGCAGCGCCGGTACCGCGCTGACCACCGATACGAACAGCAGCAGCGCGATGGCGACGGCCAAACGCAGGTCTCCGCCACCGGTGACGATCCGCACCGAGAACACGATCACCGCGAGCAACGCCCACACCGAATGCGCGGCCAGTACGCGGGCACTGTGGAAGCAACCCAGGTAGCTGCCGCTGACCACGAGCAGCACCGTGCCCATCGCCGCGAACAACCGGTCCGGTACCTGGAGGAACTCCACCGTGAACAACACGTCGGCGAAGGCCATCAGCACCAGGGACTCGTTCTTGCTCGGCCAGGGCAGCAGCCACCAGCGCAACGCCCACAGTGTCCCGGAGAGCACCCCGACCGTCGAATAGATCCCCGGGTCACCGGGTGGGCCCACAGGTGTCCCCGCGATCACCGCGCCCATCACTGCGATCATCGCGCCCGCGACGCCGATCAGAATCTTCAGCGGCCGCAGCGCCGAGCGGGCCGCCAGGGTGCGCACGAGCCAGCGGTAGTCGACCGGGTCGTCCCACCAGGCCCGCAGCGTGTTGACGTTGTTCATCGACTCACCTTTGGTCCCGGCCGCGTTGCCCACCACCGCTCGTACCCAATGAGAGTTCCGGGAAATCTCACCGGCTCGTGCGGAGCAGTCTAGACCGAACGCATTCATAACCGACGGGCGAGTATGTGTCGTACCCCACGGACGGCCCTGCCGGTTGATCGAACCGGTCCGAGACAGGCCGGCAGTGTTCGCGCAGCCACCCGCGACGCTGGGCCGATAGGCCGATCACCGCCGACTCCAACGGCAGGACCAGCTTCGCGGCGTTCCCGCTCGTCCTCGGCCCCCACAACGTCCCTATAGTGACCGACCAGGCCGAAGCTGCCGCCGACGTCCCACTGGCCGCACTTTCGGCGATCACCCACGTGAACGACCCTTGTATCGGTGCCATACTGAAGGCACTGGCCGGCGCGCTGCAGAGCATCGACGAGAGCGACGCCGAAGTTTTCGCGCTACTCACCGAAGCCGGCCTCGGAACGACCCCGGCCGGAGACACCTGGAGGCACCCTCGGCACCGCAATACCCGGGAGTGCCCGGACCCGAGCAGCTCCGCCGAGCGGATGCGCTGTGGCGTTCAGCCGGTCGGCGATCAGCCGGATTCGCTCAACGAGGTCGTCGCAGTGGACCGGTCGAGTGGTGTCGACGAAGACGGTGGGTAGCAATCCGAGTGACGCGGCGTGTGCGACCCAGGTGGACTGGGCGTTCAGCGATGTTGCCGATGCCCGGCCCAATATCGACTTACCGGATCCGGGCAACCCGTTGACCAGCAAGAGGAGTTCGTCCACCCGGCCGTCTGTACTTTGTCGAAACACCGGATGGCTGGTGCCGTCGAACAACCCGGCCGACGGCACCAGTTCGGCATTGCGGATCGAACTCAGCCGGCATATACCGGCTGTTCCTCTTGGACAGTCCGCGCAGCGCCGACCGGAAGACCGGTAAGCGATCGCCGATCGCGTAGGGCCGGGAGGATCGCGGCAACCGCGAGTACGGCGAGGAC
Organism: Nocardia carnea; assembly: GCF_029868855.1. Lineage (GTDB taxonomy): Bacteria > Actinomycetota > Actinomycetes > Mycobacteriales > Mycobacteriaceae > Nocardia > Nocardia carnea_A. Next base: position 9,289 of record NZ_JARWOV010000263.1, read on the forward strand.
CACGCCGAGGACTATCGGGGCGCGGAGGCCGTGGTCCGCGAGGAGGCTCGAGCCCAGTGCGGAACCGAGGACGACGCCGAAGGTGATGAACGAGGTGTGCACGGTGTTCACCAGGACGCCGGTGCCGCCGGCGCGTTGGACGCGGACCGCCATTGCCGGGTTCATCGTCACGCCGACGAGGCCGATGCCGAGCATGAACAGGATCGCGAGGGGCTGGGAGCCGGTGCCGAGGGCGAAGCCGACGAGGAAGACGATGTTCAGGAGCGTGCCCACCAGAAGCGTGGAGACGGTGTGGCGGTCGGCGAGCCGGCCTACGACGAAGTTGCCCACGAGAGTTGCGGCGCCGTAGGCGAGCAGCAGCAGCGGCACCGAACTTTCGGTGAAGCCGCTGACGCGGGTGAGGATCGGGGCGAGGAAGCTGAACACGGAGAAGGTCGCGCCGATGATCAAGGTGCTGGAGACCAGCGCCAGGAGGAGACGCGGGCTGCGGAAGACCCGCAGTTGCTCGGTGAATGTTCCGGTTCCGGCTTCGGACTCGTGCGGCTCATGCGGGTTGCGGACCAGGGCCGAGGTGAGTGCGGCCGCCACCGCGGTGAGAACGGCCACCGCCCAGAAGGCGGCCTGCCAGCCGAGCAGGCCGCCGATGAAGGTGGCCAGCGGTAGACCCAGTAGCGTGCCCAGCATCAGGCCGCTCATCGCGACGCTCACCGCGCGGCCGCGGACGCTCGGGTCGACGATTCGCATGCACAGCGAGACCGCCAGGCCGAAGAACGCCTGCGCGGCAATACCGGTCACCACCCGCGCCACCACCATCACGGCGTACGAAGGCGCCAGCGCGGCGAGCAGGTTACCGGCGAAGAAGATCGCGAAGACCACCATGATCGCGGTCTTCGGTGGCATGCGCAGGAGCGTCAGGATCAGCAGCGGTCCGCCGAAGGCCATGGCGACGGCGAAAACAGTGACCAGATAACCGATCTGCGCGATATCGGTATCCAGGCTCTCGGCCAGCTGCGGCATGAGACCGGCGACAGCGAATTCGCTCGTGACCATGGCGAATACGCCCGCGGCGAGGACATACACGGCGGCGGGTATCGCGGGTGCGCGGCTGTCGGACGGGGTCGGTGTCACGGGAACTCTCCTGGCTAGTTTTGAAATGAACGTTCTAAAATTTGGATGGTTTACGGCCCCCGGCGCTTTTGCCGACCGGACGTCCGGGAGGGAAGGTCTCGGATCGAGGCATGCCGGCCGAAACAATCGCGAGGACCCGACGTGCCGGCCATACCCATCTCACGGCAACACCCGGGCGGAGCACGCGCCTCGACCGTCACCTCACTCCAGCAATGTCGCCACGAGCCAGTATTTTGTAACGAAATGTCCAAAACGAGCGCACGCAGCCGGACCCGCCCACCCATACCGGTTCAGCCGTCCAGACCCTGCGGCCGCAGACCCCGCAGCGTCGCCGCGATGATCTCGTCCGACCATGCCGCCGCGACCCGGCCCTGCGAGGACACCCGCAAGCCGGCGACCGCCGAGTTCACGAAGGCGGCGAGACCCTCGGCGGAAATACTCGTCGTCACCTCCCCCGCCGCCTGACCCGCTCGCAGCACGGCCGCGAGCAGCTCCAGCCGAGCCGTGGTATCGCGGCCGATACGTTCGACGCAGGCCTCGTAGGCGGGATCGTCGGCGAGTTCGGTCACCGTGTTCACCGCAAGACAACCCCGCGGCGCACCCGCATCCGCACGTTCGGATTCCTCGGCCGCGACCCTCCGGAGCAGCGTCTCGATCCGGTCGACCGTTCCCTGCGCGGTATCGCCGATGACTTCCTCGGCGCGCGCCAACGTCCGGTCCAGGTAGGCGTCGAGACACTGCGCGAACAGCTCGTCCTTGCTCCCGAAGGCGTTGTACAGACTGCTGCGACCGAGACCTGTTGCGCGACAGAGATCTTCCGCGCTCGTGGCATGCAGGCCGGCTTGCCGGAACTGGCGCGTGGCGGCCTCGATGACCTGTTCGCGGTCGAAGCTCCGTGGTCTTGCCATGACCGCACCCTAATGCATTTTGTAACGAACTGTCCATAACCGGCCCCGGGATCGATCGGTTTCCGGTGCGTTGCCCGCGCCGCCGGCTTTCGCGATGATGAACAGATGAGCATGGTCAGGCTCTCGACCGAACTGCCCATCCCCGCGCGTGACGCCTGCCTGCTGGCGCAACGTCCGGAAATGTTCGAATACGTTGTCGCACCCCTCCTCCGCACCCCGGACCTCGACTTTCCGGATCCGCTCGCACCCGGCGTCTCCGGCTCGGCGCGACTGTGGTGGTTCGGTATCGTGCCGAGCTGGACTCATCACCTGACACTGATACACCTCGGCCCCACAGAGCTCTTCACCAATGAGAGCGGCGGCCCGGTACGCGTATGGAACCATCGACTGATCTTCACTGCGATCGATGAGAACCGGTGCCGCTACACCGACGAGATCGAGGTCGAGGACGGCTGGCGCGGCCTCGGCATCCGCCTCTTCGCCGAGCTGATGTTCCGCCACCGGCACCGCCGCTGGCGCGAGCTCACCCGAGTTCTCGCGGCCAGCGGCTGGGTGCGCGGCGAACGTCTCTGACCCGGCCGCTCGGAACGACCGGAGCTCGGCCGGTCCTCCGGCTGCCACACCGGCGTCCTACCCAACGCTCGGCATCCAGTGCCGGCACCGGGTTCTCCCAGCGGGTGTCTCATCGGCAAACCGGCGAAACCCGACCCGGCGATCAGCCGACGTCGCGGCGCAACCAGGTGATCTCGGCACCCTCGCTGCCGGTGCGGTAGACCTCGAGGTCCTCGTCCCAGGCGGTGCCGAGCGCGCGGTCGATCTCGGCGGAGAGGTCGTAGGCCGAATGCCGGCCGAGTTCACGGGCGGCCTGCAGCATCACCCGCAACCGCATCTCGCTCACCATCACATCCCCGTTGGCGCTCGTGGCACCGTGCCACAGTCCCAGGTTCGGGACGAAGCTGTAGCGTTCGCCGTCGACCCCCTCGCTGGGGTCCTCGGTGACCTCGAAACGCAGCACCGGCCACGAGCGCAGTGATTGCGCGATCCGGGAGGCGGTACCGACCGGGCCCACCCATTCGGTGGTGGCGCGGAGTTGACCCGGCGCCGCCGGCTGCGCGGTCCAGCGCAGGCCCGCAGGGCTACCGAGCGCGGCCGCGAGCGCCCATTCGATATGCGGGCACAGCGCGGTGGGCGACGAGTGGATGTAGACCACACCCGCCGTTGTCTCCGCGTATCGAGTCGATCCGCGCACCACGTACACCTCCGGTTTCGACGAAGCTCGTCTTCCCCAACGGTCCGTCGACAAGGCGTTGCCCGAGTGTACTCGAGTGCCCGGTGTTACATGTGTTACTGCGCAGCTGTGTTGCGGGCAAGTATGGCCTCATCGATCACCGAATCACTGAACGGAGGCCATACTTCACGCGACCAGTCCCCGAAATTCTCGTCGCTCAACGCCACACAGGCCAGGTCGAGCTGCGGATCGACCCAGATGAACGTGCCCGACTGCCCGAAATGACCGTATGTCCGTGGCGAGTTCGCGGTACCGGTCCAATGCGGCGATTTGCCGTCGCGGATTTCGAAGCCCAGCCCCCAGTCGTTGGGGCGCTGCGAACCGAATCCGGGCAGCACGCCGTTGCTGCCGGGAAACTGGACGGTGATCGCCTCGGCATGCGTCTGCGGCGAAATCAGCCGCGGCTCGAGAAGTTCGGCGGCGAAGCGCAGCAGGTCCGCGAGGGTGGAATGCGCGCCGTGTCCGGCCGAACCCGTCAACTCGGAGGCCACCATCCCCAGCGGTTCGAAAACGGCCTCGCGCAGATATTGCGGGAACGGGATACCGGTGTGTTCGGCGACGAAATCGGCCAGCATTTCGAAGCCGGAGCTCGAATATATCCGCTTGGCCCCGGGCCGCGCGAGGACTTCGGTGGTGTCGAACGCGACCCCGGAGGTGTGTGCCAGCAGATGGCGGACAGTCGAACCGGGCGGGCCCGCAGGCTGGTCGAGTTCGACGGCGCCTTCCTCCACGGCGATCAGTGCCGCATACGCCACCAGCGGTTTGGTCACCGAAGCGAGCCGGAAGACATGGTCGGCGTCACCTGCCGACCACCGGCCGTCCCGGGTGACCACGCCCGCCGCGGCATGCCGGGCCGGCCATTGTTCGATCTGCTCGAGTGCGCGCACAACTCCGAGGTTACGAGACCGTGTCGTTCACGCGGAATTCGCCCGGGCCCTCTTCGGGATGACATGTCCCGGCACCGTGCACCACGCGGCGCCTTCCGATACCGGGAAGAACGGGCGCGCACAGAATTCCACACGCCGCCCGCCCGAACCGACTCCGGGGCCGCCGGGCCGGTACTCGACCGGCCGGGCAGCCCCGGAAAACGCCATACCGCGAAGGATCTCGCCGGTTACGCAGACGCGAGATCAGCGATCGGCGTCGGTGTACTTGATGATGCCGCGGATGTTCTTGCCGTCCAGCATGTCCTTGTAGCCCTGGTTGATATCTTCCAGCGCGTAGCTGCGGGTGACCATATCGTCCAGGTTCAGCTGACCCGACTTGTACAGCGAGAGCAGCTTGGGAACGTCCTGGCGGGCATTACCGCCGCCGAAGATGCAACCCTTGACCGTTTTCTGCAGCATGCAGAGCAGGAAGTTGTTCATCTTCACGTCGAAGGCGTCCATCCGGCCCATGGAGGTGACCACCAGGGTGCCGGCCTTCGCGGTGAGGATCAGGCCCTCTTCGATGTAGGAGCCCTCCATCTCACCCATGGTGAGAATGACCTTGTCCGCCATCCGGCCCTCGGTGACCTCCATCAGCGGGGCGATGGCCTCGGTCATGCTGGCGTAGGCGTGGGTGGCACCGAATTTCATGGCCTGCTCCCGTTTCCACGGGTTCGGGTCGATGGCGACGACCTTCCGCGCCCCGGAGAGCACCGCGCCCTGCAGCGCGCTCATCCCGACACCGCCGACACCGACGATGGCCGCGGTCTCCCCCGGCATGATGTTGGCGACGTGGGTGGAGGATCCGAAACCGGTCGGCACACCGCAGCCGACGAGACAGGCCACCTCGAACGGGATCTCGGGGTCGATCTTGACCACCGAGGTGTGGTGCACCGTCATGTACGGGGAGAACGTGCCGAGCAGGCACATCGGGATGACATCCTTGCCGCGGGCCTGGATGCGGTAGCTACCGTCGCTGACCGACTGCCCGGACAGCAGCCCCATCCCGAGATCGCACAGGGCCATGTTCCCGGATACGCAGGCCGGACAGCGGCCACAGGCCGGGATGAACGACAGCACCACGTGATCGCCGACGGCGAGGTCGGGCGGCGTATTGGGGCCCAGCTTGGTGATGACGCCCGCGCCCTCGTGGCCGCCCATCGCCGGGAACGACGGCATCGGGGTGGCACCGGTGACCATGTGGTGGTCCGAATGGCACATACCGGCGGTTTCCATCCGGATCTGCACTTCACCGGCGCGGGGGTCGCCGAGTTCGATTTCCTCCACGGACCACGGCTCGTCGATCCCCCACAGGATCGCGCCCTTCGTCTTCATTCGTGTCCGACCTCTCGCATGCGCGGGCTTTCATGTGACAGCGTCCACACTACGACACGAACTGGAACACGTTCTAGTGGGTTGGCAAAGATTTTCTCCGGACAACTGGTCGGCCGACCACATCCGTCCGGCCGCCACCCCGCACGCCGCGGAGAATACACCCGAATCGTCCGCTTCCACCGCCGATACCGCAACAGCCGATAACCCGCCACCATCGCGGCACGAAACGCAACGGCGACCCCCGGGCTACAGCCGGGAGCCGCCATCGTCGCCGTAGAGTGAAACTTGTTCCTACTCCATCAGGCTACGCGCCCGCGCGAACAGCTCCAGAGTGTTCGCGTGCAGGAAATCGCCGACCTTTCTGGGTGCCTTACCGGCGAAGGCGCGGGCGTAGGTACCTTCCAGCACGATGCCGAGTTTGAAACAGGCCAGCACGGTGTACCAGGTGACCGCACTCAGGTCACGGTCGGAGAAGTTGCCGTAGTGCGCGACCATCTCCGCGCTCGACGGCAGCCCGCCGGCCTCCCCCAGTTTGCCGATGAGCGCGGCACCGGAGGTGCCCGGTTCCGGCCGGGTGGCGATCTGCCAGCCGAGGTCCAGCAGTGGATCGCCGATGGTCGACATCTCCCAGTCCACCAGCGCCGCCACCTCGGGGCGCTCGTAGGAGAACATGATGTTGGCCAGATGGCAGTCCCCGTGCAGGATGCCGGGCGTCCAGATGGCGGGGCGGTTGCGCTCCAGCCAGTCGGCGACATCGTTCAGGCCCGGGATCTCCGGGCCCGGGTAGCCCTCATTGGCCGAATACGAGTCGAGTTCGTGCATCCACCGGCCTACCTGCCGTTCCAGGAAACCCTCGGGTTTGCCGTAGTCGGACAATCCGAGAGCCTGGTAGTCGAGCGCACCCAGGCGGGCGATGGCCTCCACCGCGGACAGCCCCATGGCGTGCCGCGCAGCGGGGTCGCCGGCGAATTCCGCCGGTAGTTCGGTCTGCGGGTTGTATCCCTCGATCGGTTCCATCAGGTAGAACACCGCGCCCAGAACCGATTCGTCCGGCTCGGCCGCGATCACCCGGGGCGCCCGCACATCGGTACCGGACAGCGCGCCCAGCAGCCGAGCTTCGCGCCGGATGACCTCGTTGCTCTTGGGGCGCAGATGGGCGGGACCACGGCGCAGCACATAGTCGCGACCACCGCGGGTGAACCGCAGCATGATGTTCTGAGTGCCCCCGCCCAGGGCCTTCACCTCCTGGAACTCGCCACCGGTGAGCCCGTGCTCATCCATCCAGTTCCCGACCACGGTGAAGTCGACGTGTTCACGATCCACGCCCACCGGCTGCGCAACAGACATGCCTGACATTGTGCCCCACCACGCACGCACAACTGCAGGCAACCGACAACAGTTCGAGACACCGGCCCGGCGTAGATTCGGACCACCATGTCCGATTCCGTCACCGTGCAGCACCGGGTGCTCGAACGCGCCGTCGACACCGAGGCCGCGTTCCTGCGCCTCTACCGCAGCTCGGCCACCGCGTTCTGGCTGGACAGTGAACATGTGGAACCGGGACTGGATCGTTTCTCGTTCCTCGGCGACGCCGGCGGACCACTGGCCGAAGTCGTGCGGTACCGGGTCGGCAGCGGATTCGTCACCGTCACCGGCCCCGGGGGCCGGGTCCGGCGCGAACCGGGCACCATCCTGGACTACCTGGCCGCCGCGCTGCGCACCCGATTCCTGCCGCTGCCCGCGCAGCTGCCGTTCGATTTCGCCGGGGGCTACGTCGGCTATCTGGGCTACGAGGTCAAGGCCGACTGCGGCGGCACGGCCGTACACCGCGCCACGACTCCCGATGCCCAATGGATCTTCGCGGATCGGCTGGTGGTGGTCGATCATCTCGCCGGCCGGACTCATCTGGTGGCGCTCACGGGCCCGGGAGAATCGGCACGGCGGGACTCCGCCGGCTGGCTGGACAACACGGCCGCGGTGCTGGAGCAGCTGCCGACGTGGACGAACCCCGAACCCCTCGACACCGGCCACGATCCCGCCGGCGGCGACAGTCGTGACCACTCCGCGGCCGGTGCGCACGACCGATACGCAACGGAAGCCGGCTCCGTCCGCTCCACGGTCGAGGACCACCTCGTCCGTGGCCGGGCGCAGTACCTCCGCGATATCGCCGACTGCCGAGGTGCGCTGCGGGCCGGGGAATCCTACGAGATCACCCTCACCGACCAGCTCACCCTTCCCGCCACAGCCGGTGGACTCGACACCTATCGGGTATTGCGCCGCGCAAACCCCGCACCGTATTCCGCCTACCTGCGATTCGGCGATCTCGAAATCGCCTGCTCCTCCCCCGAACGCTTCCTGAAGATCGACCGTACCCGCACGGTGGAGACGAAACCGATCAAGGGCACCGCCCGCCGCGATCCCGACCCGGCCGTGGACGACCGGCTGCGCCGCGCCCTGACCGAGGATCCGAAAACCCGCGCGGAGAACGTGATGATCGTCGACCTGCTGCGTAACGATCTGGGCCGGGTCTGTGAGATCGGCAGTGTCCGGGTGCACGATCTGCTGGCCACCGAAACCTATTCGACCCTGCACCAACTGGTTTCGACCGTGCGCGGGACGCTGCGCCCCGATACCGATGTCATCGCCTGTCTGCGCGCGTGTTTCCCCGGGGGTTCGATGACCGGCGCCCCGAAGATCCGCACCATGGAGATCATCGATGATCTGGAAACCCGGGCGCGTGGTATCTATTCGGGAACCATCGGGTTCCTGGGCCTGGGCGGTACCGCCGATCTGAATATCGTGATCCGCACCGCGGTGCGCCACGGCGGCCGCTGGCAGATCGGTGCGGGCGGGGCGATCGTGCTGGATTCGGTGGCCGCCGACGAGTACGACGAAATGCTGCTCAAGGCGCGGGCGGTGTACCGGGCCGTAGCCGCGGTCGAAGCCGGGCTGTCCCGGCCGGCGAGCGATATTCCGGCAGGGATCTGAGCAGTCCGCGGGCCGGGACCGGAAGAACACCCGGCTCGATCGCGGGAACAGCGCAACAATGGAGCGATGGCACAGCTCTGGGTGAAAACATATGGTGGCGACTGGCTTCGGGCCGATCAGATCATCGAAATCGGTATCGAAACGGTGCACACACCTCCTGAGGATCCGGGTGCGACGGAGGTCATCGCGCGACTGGCGGTGGCCACCGGCAGCGGGAACTGGGATTACGACCGGGGTAACGGCACGGTCGGTCCGAGCGCGCGGGTACTGGGCCGCTATGCGGACGGGGAGGCCGCGCAGCGAGTCGCGGATCGACTGGTCCTGACCCTGCTCAGCGCCGAACGCAACGCCCAGATCACCTTCGAGGACGACGATGTGCTGGTCCGCCCGGTACACGATCGCACCACGGCCGACACCCCCTACAACGGCCGGACCCTCGACCGCCGCTGACGGATCGGCCGCCGATCAGGTTTTCCGGCGCGGCCGCTTCCGGGGCGGTTCGGGTTCGGGTTCCGGCGGCGCACCGAGACCGGCCATCCGGCCGATACGACCGACCCCGGGTAACCGGGACAGGGCGCCGAACAGATCTTCGCCCAGCGCGATCAGCGCTTCCAGCCGGGGAAGTAACCGGTCGTAGGCCGCGAAAGCAGGGTCGGCGAGGGCCAGCGTGCGGTCGAGCCGGTCGACCGTTGCGTTGAGGCGGTCTATGGCGCTGGACAGGTTGTCCAGCAGATCGGGCAGTTGCGCGGCCAGCTGCGCCGAGGCCGGTGGAAGCCGCACCGCGGTATCGAAAGCCTGACCCGCGGTCAACTGGGCGGCCTCCAAGGCCTGCCCGGCGGCGGACTGCGCCGCATCGACCGCCGACTGCGCGGCGGCCAGTACATCGGCGGGTGAGGGCACCCGGCGCGCTCCCGGCCGGTTCGCCGCCTTCCCACTCCCCGGCTGTCCCGGATCGGCCATGGGACAACTCTGCCGCATCCACCCCGGGCAATGCCATGACCTGCGCGCCTGCGGGCGTGTCGGCACCACATGGCATAGTGCGACGACGATGGAACTGAGCAAGGGCGCCAATACGCCGATACCGACATCTCTTCTGGCCGTGGTGATTTCCTGGCGGTCGGAACATGTGGTGGACGCGCACGCCCTGCTGCTCGGCAGCGACGGGACGGTCCGCGACGACAAGGACCTGGTTTTCTACAACGCGCCCCGGCACATCTCCCAGGCGGTCACGCTCGACCAGGATCCCGCCCCCGGAACCGCCCGGCTCAGTGTGTCACTACCCCGTACCGAGGCCGATGTGGACCGCATCGTGGTGTCCGGATCGCTCGAGGACACCGAATTCACCCGTATCGAGGATCTACGCGTCACGGTGTACGCGGTGGACGGCCCGGTCGCCGTATTCGCCGTCACAGATTCGGAAGCGGTGACGGCCATGATGTTCGGCGAGTTCTACCGCCGCGACGGCGGCTGGCGGTTCCGTGCGGTAGGCCAGGGCTGGGCCACCGGAATGGCGGGGCTGGTGACCGAATTCGGTATCCAGGTCGACGATCCGCCCGCACCGGAAACAAGCAGCGCATCGACCGCGCCTCGGCGTACGGGGCCGGCGGAGGCCGCCCCGTCGAACAGGGTCGCCGGCCGCGCCCCCGGCACCGAGCCCGCGGATGCCGCGGCCGGAGACACGGCCACTGCCGTACTCACCGGAACGCACACCCCCGGCGGCGATACATCTCGCCCCCATGGCGACCGCATGACGTCGGGTCGACAGGGCGCGGCCCCGGAGGCCGTACGCGAAGAGCCGGGTATCGGGCGAACAGTGTCCGGCGCCGGCGAGCAGGCGGACCGACCGGCCGCATACCGGGGTCGCCCGGCGTCCACCGGAGCCCGCTCCGCGCGTAACGACGCGCCGCCACCTCACAGCGGTCAGCGGCCGCGGCCCGGTGCACGGAATGACGGATCGAATCCGGCGGAGACCGCTCGGGCAGCCCACACCATGGGGTCCGGGTACGAATCGCCGCGCCGCGCCGCACCGGCCACCGGACCGATCCGGCAGGATCGGCCCGACCCCGCGGCGCGGGCCGATGCATGGGTCACGGAAGAACAGCAAGGCACCGGAGCGGAAACCATTCCGGCCGGATCTCACACGGACTCCGAGGCGCATCCGGGTAACGCGCACTACCGGCTCGACGAGCGGACGGGGTCCGGTAGCACAGCCACCGCACCATGGGACCGTTTCGACACCCCGAACTCGGGCCGCCGGACGCCGGGCACGGTCACTTTGCGACGGCTCACCGTGCCGGAACCCACGCCGGTGGAACCGCCGCCCGGGTCGGGACGAGCCGACTGGTATCGCGACCCCGCGGAGCCGACCGTGCTGCGCTGGTGGGACGGCGAGCAGTGGACCGCCGACACCCGGCCGACGGCCCGGCCCCATCCGCACGACTGTGTGCGCTGTGGTGCCCGGCGCCGCCGCCGGGTCTTCGGCGGGCACCACCCCTGTGCCACGTGCGCGGCGCAGACCGAGGAATTCCTGATGCACTGGCATACCCGGGCCACGCGAATACTCGCCGCCTCGGGGCCGCGCGGCGAGGAATGGGATGCGCTCTGGGCGTCGTTGCGCTATCAGCGGATCGACGAATCCGCCGCCCGGGCCGCACTGGAACCGGCGGCGCTGCAGTATGTGGAACGGCGGGTCGCGTTCGCCTTCGCCGACGGGCAGATCTCGGCCGACGAATACGACGATGTCGAGCACGCCATCACCGAACTGTCCCTGGCCGGCCGGCTGATCGACGATCTGCGCGCCCGGATGGGCCGCGGGCGGGCGCTGTCCCGGCTGCGTGAAGGCGATCTGCCCACCGTGCGCACCCCCGACCTGCATCTGGACGCCGAGGAACTCGTCTACCTCGATATCGGCGCCACCCATATCCGGGAGCTGGCGCGCGGACCGAAACACACCGACGGCCGGCTGATCGTGAGCACCAAGAAGTTACGGTTCGTCGGGCCCGGTACCGGCGTGGAGATCCCGTGGTCGCGGATCGTTTCGGTGGCGGCCGAACACGATACGGTCGTCGTCGCGGCCACCTCGGCCCGGGGCGGGGCGAGTTTCGCCGTGTCCGATCCGGAGTATCTCGCCGCCGCGCTGGAAGGCGCGCTACGCATCGCCAAACGGCTCGTGCTGGCGCCGGGACAGCGTGATTCGCGCAGTATCCCGCAGGAGGTCAAGGCCGAGGTGTGGCAGCGCGACGGCGGAAAATGCGTGGAATGCGGGGAAAGCCACTACCTCGAATTCGACCACATCATCCCGCTCAGCCGCGGCGGCGCCACCAGTGCCTCGAATCTCCAGATCCTGTGCCGCGGCTGCAATCGCGAAAAAGGCGCGAATATCTGACCGGCCCGCCCTCCCGCGGCCCGCGCGGCCTACGGATTCCGCGACAGTGCCGGTGTATCAGGGCACCAGTGGAGGCGGGAACCACTCTGCGTCCAGCACCCGCTGCTCCGGTTCGTACAGTCGCATGACCAGCGAGAACTGACCACCCTCCGGGATCGGGAGCCAGTTCGAGCGCGGCACCCCCGGGCCGGGATCGGCGGCCTGAACGGCGAACTCGAGTGCACCGTCGGGTGCGAACACCGGTGGTACCGGATGACCCACCGTATGCAGATCTGCCTCGTTCGGCACCAGATAACCGTCGCTGCCGTAGGCGGTGAGCGACCAGAACGCGGCCACCGGCGGCGCCTGACCGGGTTCGAATCGCAGGGTGAACTCGATCGGGGTGCCGTCGTCGTCGGCCTCGTCGAACAGTGCCGGATACACCACCACCGCAGCCAGGTTCGCGCCGACTCCCCGCCTCGCAGTCGCGGCCCGCAGTAGATAGTTCGTACCGTAGCGCCCGATGTCGAGGTCCAGCACCCAGCCGTTGCGCAGGATACTGCCCGGATCCACATACGCGGTGATCTTGCCTTTGGCAGCGTCGACCCCGGCGGCGAGTTCCCCGGTACTCACGCCTTCCGGCGAGCCACCGGGCCGGATACCGATCGTGGCGAAGCGCCGCATCGCGGGCTCGTCGTCGGCGGCGGGCGGATTGTCCACCATGAGTTCACACATGCGCTCGAAGAATTCGCGGACCGGCATCTCGTCGAGGGCATCCAGCCCGGCCGATTCCGACCAGTCCTGATTCTCCGGGATCGAATCGGATTCGGCGGCAGCGGGTGTGGTCCAGGCACTCAGCGGGGCGAGCCGCAGGCGGGACTGGATATCGCGTACTGCCGGAACATCCTGCGGCCCGCGCACCTCGATCCGCCCGTACAGCCAGGCATCCGCGGTGGGTACGGGTAGCTGGACCGCGCCCGGTGGCAGCGTTCCCGTCCAGCCGGGGCCGGTGACGGCGTAGACGAACGGGGCCGTGGCGCCGGGTTCGGCATGGGGTTGCAGGCTGGTCGGGGTGAACGCGGTATTGGACCAGGCGTCGAGGACCTGCATCACCCAGTAGCGGTCCTCGATCTGCGGTACTTCGAACAACACCGGTTCCTCGCGTAGGTCCAGCCACGCCACCGAGTACAGGTTGTCCAGATCGATCCGGACCACTGCGCGCTGGCTCGCCGCGGGAAGTGTGGAGGTGTGCTGGAACCGGTTGACCGCGGTGTATTCCAGGGCCCGGCGGCGGATCGTATCGATCAGCATCAGCGGATAACCGAAAACATAGGCGTCGGTGGCCACTTCACGCCGCTCGGCGGGGGTACCCGACGGTTCCACCGCGGTGTCGCCGTCCTCACCGCGGCCGCAGGCCGCCAGCCCGGTGGCCACGATCAGACCCAGCAGCGAACGCCGGGACAACCGGAACCGGTGCGGCGCCGCGAAGGACCGCGAGTTACCGGGTACCGCTGCCGGGGCCTCGCCCATGGGCATTCTCCCTGCTCATCGCTGTCGGATGGACTGCTACGCAGGATACGCCCAGGATTAGCCGAACGGTTGCCGCCACGGTCGGCGTGCCCGGTTCTCAGATGGCGAGCACCGTATTCATGATGGTGCCGGCACTGGTGGCGACCACCCCACCGATCATGGCTCCGGCCACCATCTTCGGTGACTGCATCGAACTCCCGGACCATTTCTCCCAGGCGAACTTACCGCCGGCGAATACGATGCTCACCGTGCCGGACAGGATGGCCAGCCACGTTGCGTACTGCACGAACTGCATGATCTTGTCGGCCAGCGGTGGGGCCTCCGGAGTGGGATCGCTGACCTGTGCGTATACCGATACCGCGTCGACAATCGACGCCGCCATGATGCTCACCGTCTGCTCCCTCGCTCTGACGTTCGGGCACTGCGGCCCCGCCTCCATCATCCAGACGATGCCGGGCCCGGCGCAACTTCTTGCCGCTCAGCGTCTTTCGCGCTATAACCGCTGGTGCCCCCGAATCCCCACCGGGAACCGGGATTACTGCGATCACCCCCGGCGAGCGGTTACGATGCGTGTGCGTTCCCGCCCACCCCGAACACAGAGTGAGCTGCGAGATGATACTGGCCGCCGTCACCGATACGCTGCTGGCGCAAATCGGCAACCCCACGCCCGAAGCACCCCCGCTGGCCGACAAGATCACGCAAATGGTCCAGTACCTGACCTGGTTCGTCTTGCTGGCCGGTATTACCGCAATCATCTACGCAGGCGGCAAGTTCGCCTGGGAGAAGTGGTCCGGCGGTTCGATGGAATCACCGAAGATGGTGGCCGGAGCCATGATCGGTGGGGTGGTCGCCACCAGCGCGGGCACCATCATGAACGCCGTCATCGGCTGACGGCGCACCTCGCGATGTCTGCGGGACGGCGCCCGGCCGCACCGGCCGGGGAGGGCCGCTCGCCGGCATCGCCGCCCTGCGTGCGTCGCGTAAGGAGCACCGCGAATCCACTATCGAAAGTATGTTCGATTTCGGGTACGGTAGCCCGCATGCCCGAACTCGCCCCCATCCCGTTCGCCCGGCTCAACCTCGAACAGGTACGGGAACGACTCCTCGCCGCGGCGGCCTTCGGCGAGTCCCTTTCGCCCGACCAGCTCGAGGCCCTCGCCGGCAAGCTCAGCGCCGGCCTCAGCATCTATATCGAGGCCACCCAGAACAGCTCGCCGCGGCTCCCCCGCCCGGCGCCCGCGGGGCGGGCCTGCCTGGACTTCCGGGGGCATCGACGCTGAACCCCGGCCCGCGGCGGACGCGGACCGGGGTGCGGCGTAGATATCAGTCGCGGGTGGTCTGTTCGTCATCGGCCGTTTCGATCGGCGTGGTGACGAGCTCGAACTCGCCCTCGTGCTTGGCCACACCCTGTACGACCGCGCCCTCCACGAGTTCCACGCCGAGATTCGCCCGCACGATGATCGGGTCGGTGCGCACATCGCGGTACAGCGAGATACACATCATCACCATGACGATCATGAACGGCAGGGCGACCACGGTGGTGAGTGCCTGCAACCCGGTCAACGCGCCGCCCAGATCGTCCGAATCGGCGATCACCAGCATGATCGCGGCGACCGCACCGGTGGCCGTCCCCCAGAAGATGACCGTCAGCCGGGAGGGTTCGATACTGCCGCGTTCGGAAAGCGTGCCCATCACGATCGACGCCGCGTCCGCACCGGAGACGAAGAAGATACCCACCAGGATCATCACCAGCACTGTCGTGATCGAGGTGATCGGGTACTCGTCGAGGAGATGGAACAGGGCGAAATCGGGGTTCACGCTACCGTCCGCCTCGGTGAGATCGCCGGTATCGGTCTGCTGCCGGATCGCCGCGCCACCGAAGACGGCGAACCACACCAGGCTCACCAGGCTGGGCACCAGCAGCACCCCGGCCACGAACTGCCGGATGGTCCGGCCCCGGCTGATCCGCGCGATGAACATACCGACGAAGGGGGTCCAGGAGACCCACCACGCCCAGTAGAAGATGGTCCAGCTCGACAGCCACGCCTCCATCTCCGCACCACCGGCGATACCGGTGCGCGAGGCCATTGTCGGCAGTTCGGCAATGTAGTCGCCGACGGCGGTGGGCAGGAAATTCAGCATGAACAGGGTGGGCCCGGCGATGAAGACGAACGCCGCGAGCACCAGCGCCAGCACCATGTTGATATTCGACAGCCACTGGATGCCACGCGCGATACCGGACACCGCGGACAGGATGAAGGCCGCGGTGAGCCCGGTGATCACCAGCACCAGGCCCAGTTTGGAGATGGCGTCGACATAGCCGTTGAATTCGAGTCCCGCACCGATCTGCAGGGCACCGAGCCCCAGCGAGGCTGCCGATCCGAACAGGGTCGCGAAAATCGCCATCATGTCGATGGCCTTACCGCCCAGGCCGTCCGAGTACCGGCCGAGCAACGGCCGGAACACCGCTGAGATCAGCTGCGAGCGGCCACGGCGGAAGGTGGCGTAGGCGATGGCGAGCCCGGCGACCGCGTAGATCGCCCACGGATGCAGGGTCCAATGGAACAGGGTGGTCGCCAGCGCGACCTCGCTCGCCTGTGGGCTCCCCGCCTCCGCGGTGCCCGGCGGCGGGGAGGTGAAATGGGTCAGCGGCTCGGCGACGCCCCAGAACATCAGGCCGATCCCCATTCCGGCGCTGAACATCATCGCGATCCAGGACACCGTCCGGAATTCGGGTGTCTCGTCATCGGCCCCCAGCGGGATCTTGCCGTAGCGGCTGAGCGCGAGCCAGATCACGTAGACGACGAACGAGGTGGCGACGAGAACGAAGAGCCACCCGGTGTTGGTGATCACCCAGGACTGCGCATTGGAGGCCACCCGCGCCAGGCTGTCCTGGTCTATGACTCCCCACAGCACGAAGGCTATCGCGCCGACAGACGTGATACCGAAGATGAGCCAGTCCACCCCGCGCCGCCGCAAAGCGGGTCTTCCTTCCGGAGAGCCCGGCAAGCCGCCCTCGGGCGTAGCAGGGTCCGTGCCGGTGTCGATCACCATGGACTAGTCCTTTCAGATCGCACTGTGCGCTCCGCGCTGCGGCCGCACGCACGACGGGGACCAGCCGTTTTCCGGTCCCCGCCGACGTTCGCAACCGCGCCGCCGAACGGATGTACCGGGAAAAACCGTACCGCCCCCGCTCTCCGGCGATGTATCGAACACGTCCCGAGGCCGATTCGCGCCCACCGCGGGACGTCGCCGCAACGCGTCCGAACAGCTCTACCGATGGGTGTACGGACATCTGTCCGAAGTAGTTTCCGTGCAATAGGCCGGTTTCGCGTGCGGTGAACCGCCGGGCTTGCGAAACTCGGAACGCGGCGGGCACACGAGCGCGGAGGAGGGCTACCGCGATGACGGATCCGGTGAAACTGGTGATCGGTGCGACCGGGTTCCTCGGATCGGAGGTGACCCGCCAATCGGTCGCCACCGGCACTCCGGTCCGCGTCCTGGTACGGCATACCAGCGACCTCCGGCCGATCGCCGACCTACCTCTCGACATCCACTACGGCGATCTTTTCGACGACGACGCCCTCCGGACCGCGATGCGCGACTGCGATGTGGTCTACCACTGCGCGGTGGACACCCGAGCCTGGTTGCGTGATCCCGAACCGCTGTTCCGGACCAATGTCGCCGGACTGCGCCATGTCCTCGATGCGGCCACCGCCGCCGGCCTGCGTCGTTTCGTATTCACCAGTTCCGCCGCCACCATCGGACACCGGCCGGGCGCGATCGTCGACGAGACCGTGCCGTTCAACTGGCCGCGCCTGGGCGGGCCTTACGTCCGATCGCGGGTCGAGGCCGAGGATCTGGTGTTGCGCTATGCGAGCGAGCGCGGCCTGCCGGCGGTCGCGATGTGTGTCGCCAACACCTACGGGCCGGGCGACTGGCAGCCCACCCCGCACGGCTCCTTCGTGGCCGCCGCCGCGCTCGGCAAACTGCCGTTCCGGTTCGCCGGGACCGGTTCGGAATCGGTGGGGGTCGCCGATGCCGCCCGCGCCCTGTTGCTCGCGAGCGAGCACGGACGCTGCGGCGAACGTTATATCGTCTCCGACCGCTTTCTCACCAGCGCGGAACTGCTCACCGCCGCCGCGCATGCGGTGGACCGGCAGCCGCCGCGCCTGGCCGTTCCACTGCCGGCCCTGTACGCCGCCGCAGGTATCGCCGATACGGCGGCGCGGATGGGCGGGCGCGACAGCCGTCTCACGGTGACCTCGGTGAACCTGATGCATGTGATGTCGCGGATGGATCACGGCAAAGCCGGCCGCGATCTCGGCTGGAAACCGGAACCGGTGCTCGATGCCGTCGCTCGCGCCGCCCGGTTCTTCGTCGACCGCCGCGCCCGCCGGCGTGCGACCGCCTAGGGGTGAGCCGGCGCAAGGCCCGTGGACAGGTGCGCGTTTGCATTATGCAAGAAATGTGTAGGATACAAACCACGCCCGCCGGGCCACCACGGCATGAGCACACGAGCAGGACACCCGCCATGGACAAGCCGACCCGCCTGATCGAATTCGAGACCATGCTGCTGGGGCGGCACAGCCTCAACGCGCATCTGCGCCGCCCCGACCATCTGGAGCGCAGCGCGTACCTGGTGCTGAGCCGGCTGTGGATCGAGGGCCCGATGTCCATCGGGGAGTTGAGCGAGGCGTTCGGGCTGGACACCTCCACGGTGCACCGGCAGACGGCGGCAATTCTGAAGGCCGGCCTGGCCGAACGCATCCCCGACCCGGCCGGTGGGGTGGCCCGCAAGTTCCGGATCACCGCCGAGGGGGAACGCCGGCTGCGGGCCGACCGCGACTACAACGTCAATGCCCTGGACCGGGTGTTGAGCGGCTGGAGCGAGGAGGACCTGCGGACCTTCGCCGCCTACCTCGAGCGATTCAACACCGATCTGGAAGTACAGGAAGCGCGGCCTTGGCCCCGCCCGTCGTATACCGAACCCCGCGGGTAGCCACCCCTCAGAACCGCGTCATATCGACCTGCCGCCGCACATTGGATACGGCGGTGACCACCGCCGTTCCCAGCGGCCCACTCCGGTCGTAGAGGCTCACGGTGCCCACCGATACTCCCCCGGCGGCCACATGATCCTGCGCCAGTACCCCGATCCCGGGCCCGATGGGCAGCCGGGCGAGCGTCAGGGTCACATCGGAATTGATGTATCCGATACCGGCGCTGCCCCAATTGGTCATGAAACTCGCCGCGTCCCCGGCCATCGCCACCCGCTGGAACGGGGTCACCGGCTCACCCGCAACCACCGGCAGCATGTTCTGCCAGATGGCCTTGCGGTCGGCGTTCTGGTTGGCGGCGAAATCGCGCGTCCACTCCTGGTCGCCGCTCTTCAACAGCGGGTGCGCGCCCGCCTCGGATTCGTCCGGGAGATCGGGCACCGGCAGCTCGCGGCCGGGCTGCCACAGTTCCCCGGCCGGTACCTCGCCGGTCCGCAGATACACCACGGTGGCACGGGAACGCACCTCATCGCGCTGGACCAGTTCGGCATCGGCCACGCAGATACGCTTACCCTCCCGGACCACCGTGCTGCGCACGGTCGTGGGCTCGTCGGCCACCGGGCTGAACAGGTCCACGGTGAGCCGGGCCGGGACGAATTCCGCGCCCGGCGCGCGGGTTTCCAGTTCCCGGGCGAGCAATCCGCAGATGGCCGGCCCACTGACCTGGGTGGGGCTCCAGCTGGATATGGCTACCCGGGTGGGCAGGAAATGCGCACCCTCTTCGGTGAAGAACGCCAACACGGTATCGACTCCTCTCGTGGGCAACCCACCCCAGAATTACAACACGTTCTAATTTCGCCGTACCGGGAGGTTCCCGGGTAGCCCACCTCGACAGCGGTGACGGTCGACCGCTCAGCGCGCGGACGCGAGGGTTGCCCTCGCGTCGGGCGAGACCCTCCTCCGCGCCCGTGCTTTACACACGCACGGTGCCCACCAGAGCGTCGGCCGCCGCGCCGACCGCGGCAACGTCGCCGGTCCAGCCGAGAACCCGGAGTACCGCCTCCGCGATCGCTCGCTGTGCGCCGCCCGGTACCGAACCCTGGTCGGAGCGGATATTGATCACGGTCTCCACCAGCCGGAACGGTATGGCGGCGGCGTCCGCGATCCCCCCGGTTCCGGTTTCGGCGACAACACGCGCCGCCAACGCCTCATAACCTTCGCGCAAGCGGTCGCGGCGGGTGCGGAACTGGGCGAACCGCTCGCCGCGCAACTCCGGCAGGAAGTACAGCGCCCCGATATTCCAGCGCGCGGCGCACAACTGCTCGATGTCGAAGCGTGCCAGCGTGTACAGCCGGACGGCGGCGGGCTCGTCTCTTTCGCCCAGCCGCTCCGCGAGTTCGGCCGCCGCGGCCACGGTCTCGCCGAGGAGGGCGTCGAGAATATCGTCCTTGGCCGCGAAATGGTGATAAAGGGAGGCCTGCCGGATACCCACCGCTTCGGCGATCGCCCGGGTGGAAGTATTGCCGTAGCCGTTGGTGGTGAACAGTTCGGCCGCGGCATCGAGGATTTCGGCACGCGGCGTATGCCCCTGGCGGCGGCGCGGTGCGAGACGCGGCCTGCCCGGACCGACTTGGGTCATGGATCCATTGTCGGCCCACCGGCACCACGCACCGGGGGCACCCCCTTGTCCGAGACCATCACATTGCGACGATCACCCCGGCACGGGCATGCGAAGCCGCCGGAGCGGTCCCTCCCGTTCGTATCGCGACCTCCCCCAGGACACCTGCGTGGCGTTCGGGACCGAGGTGGCGGTCCGGCGGGGGTGCACTTGCGCCGGACTCGACCCGTTCCGACGACCTGTAGCCGCCACGCCGACGGGTGGCGCCGCCCCGGGTGGCAGTTGCCACGATGCCGCTCACCGGAGCGGGTTGCTCGATACCGGATTTCTGTCATTCGACAGAAATACCGGCAACGCAGACGTTACGCGCGCGACCGATACGGATACATCGCCGTCACCACCACGTCTCGCCGCGCGGGAAAACTTTCAGCCGACAGATATTCGTGTCGGACGAAGGGCCACCGGCCATGATCATTCTCGGAATCGCGGTCAGCGTGCTCGCGGTAATCGGCATCGGCCTGCTGGTTTCCCGCAAGGTCGACGGCGACAGCGTCAACTTCCTCGTGGCCGGACGGTCCCTGGGCCTACCGCTGGTGGCGGCGGGCCTGATGGGTCAGGCGGTGGATTCCAATGCCACGCTGGGTAATACGGATCTGGCCGGGTCGGTGGGTTTCTGGGCGGGCGCTTCGCTCCCACTGGGC
This sequence comes from Nocardia carnea, assembly GCF_029868855.1. Lineage (GTDB taxonomy): Bacteria > Actinomycetota > Actinomycetes > Mycobacteriales > Mycobacteriaceae > Nocardia > Nocardia carnea_A. The sequence continues at coordinate 30,072 of NZ_JARWOV010000263.1, forward strand.
CTCGGACTGTGCCTGTTGCTCACCGGAATCTTCTTCGCGAAGCCGATGAACCGGATGAAGCTGCTCACGCTGCCCGATTTCTACAAGATCAAATACGGCCGCGGGGTCGAACTGGCCGCCTCGATCCTCATGATCTTCAGCTTCTGCATTCTGCTGGCCGGCAATCTGGTGGCCGGCGGCTACCTGTTCGAGCGCTTCCTCGGTGTTCCCTACACCGCCGGTGTCCTGCTCATCGTGGCGATCGTGCTCACCTACACCGTCACCGGTGGCATGTTCAGCGACGCCTACACGGCGCTGGCCCAGATGGTGATCACGGTGATCGGCTCACTGGCGCTGCTGATCTGGGTCGGCTCGACCTACGGCATCGATATCCCCGATGGTATGGGGCCGTTCGATCTCGGCCAGTTGAGCAATACGTCCGAGGGTGCGGCGATCAACTGGGCCACCCTGATCGCGCTGGGTATCGGCGATATCGTCGCCATCGATTTCATGCAGCGCATCTTCTCGGCCCGCTCCCCCGAGATCGCCCGCCGCGCCTGCTTCGCGGGCGCCGCCGGTACCGCCGTGGTGGGTATTCCGTATGCGCTGGTCGCGCTGGCCACCACCGATATCGTCGACGCGGACGGCGGCCCGCGCCTGCTGGCCCTGCTGGACGAGCACGCGCCGGCCGGGCTGGCGATTCTGGTGCTTTCGGCCGTCGTCGCCGCCTCGTGCTCCACCGCCAACGGCGCCATCCTCGGCACAGCGGCCGTGGCGACCCGCAATATCGCCGGCCGTACCGAACGCACCGATACCGCCGGCCGCGACACCCTGCTGCGCGATGTCCGCCTCACCATGATTCCGGTGGCGGCGGTGGCGATCTTCTTCGCGGTCCAGGTACCGCAGACCGGGATCCTGCTCACCCTCGCCTTCGACCTGATGCTGGCCGGACTGATCGTCCCGTTCGTAGCCGCCCACCTCACCCAGCGGGTCACCACCGCGGCGGCCGTGGCGGCGATGGTCGCCGGGCTCGGCGTGCGCCTGATGCTGTTCGTCCTCACCCCCACGATGTACGGGGTGCCCAATACCGTGCTGTATCTGGACAACTCGCTGGTCGGACCGGGCTTCGACGGGTGGCCGACCTTCCTCGGCTTCCTGGCTTCACTGGTCGCCTTCCTGGCGACCCTCGCGGCCGGACGACTGCGCGCCCGCACCACCACCGGCACATCCCCCGCCCCGGTCCTGCCACCGGCCCCACTGCCCGCCCCGGAACCCGTCAACCAGCCCGGGTGACCGGTGCCCGCCCGTACCCACGAGCAAGGAGAGACGATGACACCTCCCCCGGAAACGCCCAGCACCGCCTCGACCACCGGCGCCCGCGCGCACGCCCGCGCCCAGGGGTCGGCCGGCCTGCCCACCCCGGACCTGCCCGCCGGAATTCGCCCCGCCGACACCACCTGGACTGTCCGGCTGCCACCCGGCGGCCACACCGGTGTGGTGCTCGGCCGCGGCACCCGGCTGCGGTTGTCCGATCCGCACGGTTCAGCCTGCGCGCATCTGTTCCTGCTGCGCGCGGAGGCCCCGTGGGAGCGGCTGAATATCGCCGATACCGTCAAAGTGCCGTGGCAGGCCTACCTCCGCCCCGGCCACCCCTTGCTGTCGGACCAGGGCCGGGTGCTCGCCACCGTCCTCACCGATACATCCGGACACCACGACGCGCTCTGCGGCACCACCCGTGAGGGGCGGCGGCTCCTGGAGCGCGCCGGCGCCAAGCACGGGCTGGAACCCCGCGATATCGGCGCGACGCTGTCGCTGTTCCGCGGCATGCGGGTCGGCGGCGACGGCGGCCTGACCGCCGACGGTTCCGCGGGGCCGGGTGCCCATGTCGAACTGCTGATCCACCTGCCGGTGACCGTACTGGTGGTCGATACCGCGCATCCGCTCGACGACACTCCGGTCACCGAACTCGACCTGGTGGCCTGGCCCGGCGACCCCCTCGACACCACCACCGTGAACAACGACCCGGAATATCTGCGGGCTGTCCAGAACACCGAAGAGGCCTGGTCGGCCGCCCGGACCCGACAGGAGTGGGTATGAGCAACACCACCGCGACCGTTGTCCTCGACGACACCGTGCCGGCGTGCGCGCCGTGGTCGGCGATCGTGCGGGCGGGTGACCGCCTCGATATCGTCGACCTGCACGGCAATCAGGCCGTGGACTGTCTGCTGTACTCCGCGGCCGATCACACCGACCGCTACAGCGCGCAGGCCACGATCAGTGCCCAGCGCAATATCTTCCTCACCACGGGCAGTGTGCTGCGTACCGATGCGGGAACCGCGCTGATGACGGTGATCGCCGATGAGGTCGGCAATCACGACACCATCGCCGGGGCCTGTTCCCAGGAATCGAATACGCTGCGCTACGGACACCACACCCGGCACCAGCACGCCTGCGTGGAGAATTTCCTCGCCGAGGCCGCGAAATGGGGTATGGGTAAACGGGATCTGGTGTCGAATATCAACTGGTTCATGAATGTGCCGGTGGAATCCGACGGCACCCTCGGTATCGTGGACGGACTCTCCGCGCCCGGTAAGACGGTCTCGCTGCGCGCCGAGATCGACACGCTGGTGCTGGTGTCGAACTGCCCGCAGATCAACAACCCGTGCAACGGTTTCGATCCGACACCGGTGCGAATGGTGGTGTCGCGATGACCGCGCCGGCGGCAGTCGAACCGGCCCCGCACCCGGCCCCCGCCCCGCAAGCGGTGGTGGAACGACCGGGAATGCTCACCACCGTGCAGGACTGGCCCGGCCGGACCGGCTACTGGCATGTGGGCGTGCCGCCGTCGGGTCCGATGGACGATCTGTCGTTCCGGTTGGGCAACCGCGCGCTGGGCAACGACGAAGGTGCGGCCGGACTGGAATGCACGATGGCCGGGCCGGCACTGCGTTTCGCCGAGCCGGCATGGGTCTGTGTGACCGGGGCACCGGTCGGAGTGACCGTGGCGGGTCGCCGGGTGCCGCTGTGGCGACCGGTCCTGGTCCCGGCGGGCGAGCTGCTCGATATCGGGATGATGCAGGGGCCCGGAATGCGCTGCTATGTGCTCGTTTCCGGCGGTGTGACGGTACCGGGATATCTGGGCAGTGCCGCCACTTTCACCCTCGGCGGGTTCGGCGGCGTGGCCGGTCGCGCCCTGGCGGCCGGCGATGTCCTGCCGCTCGGCCCGGCCCCGGACGTGCCGGCGGGCGGCGTTCCGGACGGTGAACAACCCGCACTGACCCGCAGCTGGCAGCTGGCCGTCACCGAGGGGCCGCACGGCGCACCGGAGTTCTTCACCCGCGCCTATATCGACACGTTGTACAGCACCGCCTACGAAGTGCATTTCAACTCCGACCGCACCGGCGTGCCGCAAAAACGGGGCCAACCCCCCCCGGCCCCGCCCCCCGGCCGCGCGGGCCGCCAGGAAGCCGCCGATAAACACCCCACCCCATCCCCTCCACTCCCCCCGCCCCCACGGGGGGGGCCCCGCCCCGCCCCCGGGCGGCCCCCCCCAGACCCGGATCGATGACGATGCGTTTTCCGGTGAGCTGCGGACCGGCTCGATGCACCACTTCTTCCTCGGCAATCC
>NZ_JARWOV010000264.1 GCF_029868855.1 Nocardia carnea
TACTGCAGCGGACCGACCTCGGTGTACAGGATGATCACGGCCAGGACGGCACCGATGCGTTGCCGGGACGCGCCGTCCTTGCGGCCGGCGTCGGGTCTGCCCGTGTCGTCGCGTGCCGGGTCGGATTCGATGGTTGACATGAGAACTCCAGAAAGTGGGTGACTACGAGACGAACTGGATCGGCGGGATCACCGGTGGCGCAGACGACGGCGAACGAGGAACTTCTGCACCTTGCCGCCGACGGTGCGGGATAAGCCGGCCACGATATGGGGTATGCGGTGCGGCGGCCGGTCCACCGGCCGGCAATTCTCCGATGCCGCGGCGGGTCCACGATCCCCCGTGTTCGCATCGTTCCACCGGTTCGGGAGGGGGACTGTACGCATAGTGAAGCTCCAATAGCCCGGTGTGGGTAACCGGCGGGTCCGTTCCGCCGCACCGCTGCACGACTCCGAGCTACCCGGTCAGGACCGGTCACACATCGAATACGAGAGTCGCACTCTATCTGAGAGTAGAGCGCCACTCTCGTTTTGGGATGCGTTATTCACAAATCGACGAGCACGATTTCCAGACGGCGAGCGTGCGGCTCACTGCGGCAGCCACCGGACCGCTGCGATCAGAGCCGAGATCTACTGCGCCGTAACGCTCGGCGGCCACAAGCACGACGAGCCGAGCCCATGGTGGGCAGGAGTTGATCCACCACCGCGACGACAACGGCTGCCGCGTTCGCCGCGCTCTCGGAGCTCGCGACCACGGCCCGCAGCAGGTCAGATCATGCCCCACCGGAATCCCGGCACACCTCGGAGTGCCGGCCGGAAGTACGACTGCACCCGTGGGTCGGCGGAATCCGCCAGCTCCTCGATAGTCCCCGCAGCGAGCAACCGCCCCTCTTCGACGATCGCGATCAGATCGGCGTAGCCGGTGGCGGTGAGCATCGGCACGTCGCCGGTGACCACGAGCAGAGCCATCCCGTTGTCGGCGCACTCGCGGAGCGATTTCCACACGCCGAAGGCGGTACCCCGGTCGAGAGAGGCGGTCGGACCGTCCGCGATCAGCACGTCGGGAGCCACGAGCAGGGCGGCCGCGACAGCCGCGCGTTGGATCTGCCCGGCCGAATTGTGTTTCGGCAGAGACTCGAGCGCGTCCACCGGATAGTAGGCCGCCGCACAGGCTCGAGCGACGGCCCACTCACCGTGCCGCTGCTCGAGCGTCCGCAGTTGCTCGCCGACGGTGCGGTCGGGGACGAAGGCGTCGATGCCGTCCTGGGGTATGTAGCCGACGGTGCCCTCTATCAGCACCTCGCCGGTAGTCCGCGCGGTAGCGGGCAGGCGATCGGTGAGAGCCCAGGTAATCATCGTCTTCCCGGCGCCGGGACCTCCGAGCAGGGCGGTGATACATCCGGCCGGAACCCGCAAACTCACTTCGGTGAGAACGGTGTCGCTCCAACGCCCGGTGTCGATGTGCACCGTCAGAGCTCTCAGTTCGGCTGTCATGTGACCAGTGTCGAGTCTGGTGCGCTGCTGTCAAACATCGGACCTCCACCGGGCCGCCCTGCCGGGCGAGCCGCGTCCGCGGCCGGGCGCGACAAGACCGGCAATATGACCGATATCGACCTCTTGGCCGATCGGGCAGACTGAGGCCCCGTCGTCGGCGAACGACCGTCGAGGAGTCGGCGACCGTGCGTCGGACCCGGAATGGAGGGCGGCGCCGAACACAGCCCGCTCGCGCGGCGATGGGTGAGCGAATCCGGCCGGTTCGCCGGCGCTGTCTGCGCGACCTCGAAGACAGACCTCGGGCACGGATTTCCCGCGCTCGCCCGAAAAGAAAACCATCAATCGGTGTTGAAGGAGAATCCCAGTGCCGCAATACTTCCTGACCCTGCCCCATGACAGTGCCGAGGAACCGACGATGGAGTCGATGCAGGACATGGACCCCGCCGAACTGGAAACGATGATGGCCGCCGTCGACAAGTTCAACAACGACCTCGTCGCCGCCGAGGCGCTGATCGCCGCCGGTGGGCTGCATCCGCCCTCGACCGCCATCACCGTCGATGCCACCGGAGACGTCCCGTCGCATACCCGGGCGCCCTTCGTCGCGGCCACCGAGTACGTCGGTGGCTTCTGGATCATCGACGCCGACGACGAATCCGCCGCCGTGACCTGGGCCGAACAAGCCTCCACCGCGCTGGGCTCACGCATCGAAGTCCGCGCACTTCAAGAAGCACCTCAGTAGAGATATGACAGAAGTCCCGCAGTGCACGCGCACTGCGGGAGTGGGGGAATTAGAGGTTGGGTCGGGGGGCATAGACAAACCGCCCCCAAATTGGGCCGGGCGAGTGAGTTATAGCCCACGCGGGCGCCCCGCGTGTTTGCGGGGG
>NZ_JARWOV010000265.1 GCF_029868855.1 Nocardia carnea
CACCGCATTCTTCACCGCCTGCGCCTTCACCAAACCCAGGATCTCGGTCCGGAAATCCTCCAACCGATCCGACCAGCGCAAACCACCCCGCGCCACGGCACCGAACCGCAAATGCACACCCTCCACCCGCGGCGAATACACGAAGATCTCGTATTTCGGCCGCGGCTGCGGAAGCACCGCGATGGATTGCGGATCGAATTTGAGCGAAAGATGAGCGGGTGGCTCGCCTTCGGTGTCACGCCGGAAGTAGTTCGTGCGCAGGGTCGCCATGACAACCCCGAGTGCTGCACGCAACACCCGGTCGGTGTCCAGGCTGACCACGGCGTCGATCTCGGCCTCGAGCCATTCCGCGATTCCGGGCGCGGATTCGCCATCGCCGTCGGGATCGAAATAGGCCTCGAAGAGCCGGACGAACCCGCGCGACATCTCCGGGTTGGCGAGCAGCACCCGGGTGATTCCGGCAGCACCGTAGGAGAATCCGGCCTGCTTCAGATACTTCGCATAGGCCCGCAGCACGACGACCTGACGCCAGTGCAGACCGGCGCGCAGGATCAGTTCGTTGAGCGCGTCGATTTCCGCGGCACCGAACCACATTGCTTCGAACGCGGCGGTGAATCGCCGCGCGATACCGTCGCTCGCGGAGTCGGCGGGACGATCCAGATCGGCTTCCAATTCGGGATCCAGCTGGGTCCGTAATACGGCCGAGACGACGCGTAACCGGAAATCGTAGATCCATTCGGACCCCTCGCCGGCGGATTCGAGCTGGTAGGGCCGTTCGTCCACAACCTCGACGCCGAGGCTGTGCAGTACAGGCAGGACACGGCTCAACGAGACGCCCTCGCCGGCGGCGTAGAGTGTGAATCGCCACTCCCCCGGCGGAGCTTCCGCCGTCCGGTACAGCGCGGTCCGGAAACGCGCTGTACCCAATTCGTTCGGATCAATCCGGAATCGCATCGGTGTAACCGTGTCCTGCATTGTCGTCACCGTGATCGCGCCTTTCCGCTTCTGTTTCGACCCTCGATACCAGGCACTCTACGCGTTTATTGTGCCGTTGTATAGCGGTACGTTACGGATGTGTAAACGGACGTGCGTTCCACTTACCGAGGAAAACCTGCGATCGCGACGCTTCCAGCGAACGGACCGCAACCGGCCCGCCGGACAGAGGCATTCAGGACTGGAGCAGACCGGACCGGGCGAGGAAGGTCCGCGCGGCGGCGCTGCCGGCGAAAGCTCCGGTATCCACACGCAGGCCGGAATTCGTATCCGCGAACCACACCGCCGAGGACGCGCTGATCGCCGCGAACACTTCCCCGTCGGTGACCACTTCGCTACTGGCGGTGCGCCACTGCGCGATTGCCTGGGCCAATGCGGCGGGCTGGGCACTGTGCACCTGGAACGACAGAGCCCGGCCACCCGTGATACCACCGGCCAGCACCGGACTACCGGCAGCGAGTACACAACTGCGCACGCCGTCTGTCTCCTCGTGTGGCCGGCAGCTGGCGTCCCGAAGCGGTCCCGGCAGTGCGGCGAGCGGGTCTCCCGGCGCGGAGACGCCGCCCAAACCCGGCGGTGCGGTCAGCGGGGGCCCGGTGAGCGCGCAGGATTTGACCATCAGAAAGGCCAGCACCAGCAGTACCGCCACGGCGACACCGGCCGCCGCTCGCCACTGCCATTTCGGATGATGGGCGGTGACAACGGCTTCCGCCTCACCGGCGATCCGTGAACGCAGGAAGCCCAGGACACCGCCGCGGCGGTGGTGCGGTGCGGCACCGTGGGTATCCTCATGCGTCGCTCCGGGGGACGAATCGTGGTGATGATGCCGCGCCGCAGCAGCCTGGTAATGCCCGGCCACCGCACCCGGCCACGACACCGGTCCGCCGGCCCGGCCGCTCATCTCGGCGAGATGAGCGCCCAGCCCTCCGTGCGCCACGGCCGGCCCGGCGCCGCCGGGCGACTCCGCGGTGCGCGCGTCCGGCAACGGCGCACCACAATTGGCGCAGGCCGAGGCACCTGTCCCCGTGGTGTGCCCGCAGTACTGGCATCGCACCGGTGTCATCACCACACCCCGTATCTCACGACCGGCTCACTGTCCCGTGATGATGATCGAGGAGATGGCGACGGTATTGGTCGACTGCGAACCGGCGCTCCGCAACACCGTCAGCACGATTTCCGAGGTCTTCAGCGGCGGCTCGATGCGGGTGACCACCAGCGAGCGCTGATCCAGCGTCTCCTGGGTGTAGGTGGTCCTGTCCTCGTCGTCGAATTGATAGGAGACCCGGCTCACCGTCCGGAATTCCGTCCACTGGTCGGCACCGTCTGTACCCACATGGTCCCAGCCGGGGACGATACCGATCGAGTCGATCTCGTATTCCTGCCCCAGGTCGATGCGTAAGACCTGGCCGTCGAGTTTGTAGGCCCGCGGACAGGACCACGCCTTGTCCGGTTCACCGGAGAACGCATCCATACCGTCGGTACCGCCGGCCGGACAACTCGATTCCGCCGACTTGGGCATGATGGTGCCGCTACCGGACGGTTCGGTGGCCGGCGGCGCCTGGGTGGGCGCCGCGGTGACGGCCAGCGGAGTGCTGCCGGACTCCTCCTCGCCACCGGTCACCACCAGCAAAACCACAATGAGCAGGGCGACCACCGCGGCCACAGCCAGCGCCACCCGTGGCTTCCGGAGCTGATCTGCCGCCTCCCGGGCCAACTCCTGCGGTGACTGCCGGGTGGTACGGGCAGACTCGGCTTCGGCGGGGGGTTCCGGCTCGGCCTCCGGCGCCGCGGTGGCATTCAGCCGGTCGGCTGCTCGTTCGGCATTCTCGGTTGCCAGCGACGAGGCCGCGCCCGCGCCCAGGGGTTGGCCGCTGAGCAGGGCATTGATCCGCTCACTTGCCGACGGTCCCGCGGTCGAACGCCGCGGAGGTACGGACACCGGTTCGGAATCGAACTCCCCGACCGGCGGTTCCGGTCGCGACCGGCTCTCCGAACGACCGTAGGCCACCGGTCCGGAATCCGCAGCCGGTGCCGGATCGAGCAGAGATTCGTCGAAATTCGCACGGACGGGCGGGGCGCCGACCGCCGGTGGTTCCTCGGACGCGCTTGCCGGCTGATCGGTGAGCCCGAAAGCCGGATCCGCCAGCAGGGCATCCAGAATCGCGCCTCGATTGCGGAGAAATACATCTCCGGAATCCGCATCGGGCATAGCCGGAATGGTATCGGTTCACCGATCAGCGCCCACCTCCACATTCCCAAAAATGGGAATGATCATCGGCGGTTGCGACCCGTCAGCGTGGTTTCTCCGCGGTGACGAAATACTCCGGAGGCACATCGAACACCCGCGCCAGCGCAATGATCAGATCCAGCCGCGGAATGGCATCACCGTGGATGAGCCGGTACAACCCGGACTGCGAAACCGGCACATCGGGATAGGCGAGCTCGAGATGCTGTGCGAGCGAATACAAGGTCAGCCCACGGGTCGACCCGTCTTCGGTGGAAACCACCGATTCGGCGATCAGCTCCGACAGCCTGCTGGAGAAAATCGCCGCCGCGGCTTGCCGTGGAGTCTGCTCCTGCGCTCCCTCCGAGTTGTCGAATCTTCCGCTGTCCGCTTCGGTATCCGCTACCACGGTCATCGAGATTACCTGTTCTGCCCTTGTCAACGGGCGGGATATCCATGGGGACGGGTTACCGGAACCGTCCGGTCGGAGCTCGGCATAGCCGCTACACCGGGCGGCGGCCGGTCGTTGTCGTCGAGATAGCGGGTTTCGCCGCGCGGTTCGACCAAATTCACCCGAACCGTGCGCATCGGGATCCGCACATCCAGCTGGGCCTCACCCACCTGTTCGATGGCCAGGTCCACCGAACCCCGGCGCGGACTACCCGGATCGCTGATGGACATCGTGGTCGGCGCCGCAGAGACCTGCGGCGGCAGCTGGTCGAAGACCGCTATGGTTGCCTCCGACTCGGGAGCACCGCCTTCGGTGTCGGCCAACCGCAGCGATCTGGCATCGCCGACCGCGCTGACCATATGCCGCCAGCGCTGCGGCCGATTCGTATGTACCTCGATATCCGCGCCCACCACGGTGGCGCGCAACACCAGCTGCTGCGCCACCGCCAACTGCGCCTGTACATCCACTGCCCGCCGTCGGGGGTTGTACTGGGCCGGGTCGAACAGAGGAAGAGCCAGCCGATGGCGTGGCTGCCCGCTGATCGCCCCCAGAATCTGACCGTTGGGGCCGATCGCCACCGACAAGTTGGCGGCAGCTTCGGGGGACGCTTCCTCCACGGCGTGTTCATCGCACGTAAGGGCACGTAGTGAAATGCCCGTGGGCAGGGTGGCGCGCAGCGCCAGCGCCTGCCTGCCGGGAAGCCGGCGCAGATAATCCGGCAGTGCCTCGTTCATCGCCGGGCCCACGTAGCGGACCGCCGCACGAGGGCCGTCCACATCGCTGAGGCTCACCACGAGCGTGGTACGCCCGCTGTTCCAGGTCCAGCAATCGTCGAGACCCGACTCGTCCAGTTGCGACCAATCGATCCCGAAACTGGTGACGAAGCGGCCGGGAAGCGGAGACTTCAGGCGATCCCATTGCTCGGTCAGCTCCGGCAATTCCGCGCCGACGTGGAGCAGGCGGGTCGCGTCCACGAAAGCTGTCGCAGGTAACGGATGCGCGGCCATTCCGCGCTCGCGCAATCGCCCGGCGATCCGATGCGCCGCAGTGGCAAGAGTTTTCGGTGCCACCACCGCGCACGGCCCCCGGCGCGCCAGCATTTTCAGATTACGCTCCTGATCCAACCGGAGAACCAGCCAGGTCAGCCGGTTCCCGACAACGGGATGCGAACCGATCAACTGGTCGTAGAGCATGCTGTAACTACCCGCTGACCGCACCCGCTGCCCGGTGGTGACGATATCGATATCGATGGCGATCCCGTAATGGTCGAGCATGGGTAGCAGGCTCTCGACCGAAATCGTGTCCTCGGTATAGATCGTCTGCTCGGCGATCACCGTCGGCAGATCGAGGTTCGGGGCGAGCTGGATCATGGCGATCAGTACGTTGCCGTCCTCGGCAATACCACACAGCCCGGCCGGCACTTCTATGTCGCGCACCGGTAGCGGCTCGGCGAGCCGGGCCGCCCGAACGGCCCGCCCGGTCCGGAACTCGAGCCAATCCAGCAGCCAGCGGATCGGGGTTCGCCCGTTGATCCGGACCACCACGGTCAGCAGCAGTCCCGCGACGATCGAAGCCGCACCCCACAGCGGCAGATACGCGGACAATCCGGCCAACACCACACTGCCTCCGATCGCCATCACTGCGAACGGGCCGCGTTCCACGCCGGCGACCCGGCGGTCCGGCGCACGCACCGCCCGTTCCGCCGTCACCGTCACCGCTGCCTCCGCCGCGCGCTCACGCCGTAGGTGGCGCCGGCGCCGACCAGCACCGTCACGACGATCACGATCGCGGCGGCGATACCGGGCTTGGTATCAGGCGGCCTCGGGGCGGGCGGCAATTCGAATCCGGAGGCAACGAACAAACCTTCCGGTGGTTCGGGGGGTGTGCGATAGCTGAGCGCCGCCATCGGATCGATGAGTCCCGCACCCACTTTGTTGTCGATACCACGCGCCGGGGCGTGGGCCGAGGCGGCGAGACGGGCAGTTATCTCACCCGGGGTTTCGTTCGGGTACCGCGATCTGATCAGCGCTGCCACACCGGCGGTGTACGCGGCGGCGTAGGAGCTCCCGCCGACAGGACCGAGTTTTCCGGGGGTGCCGACGCCGTTGATCAGTCCCGGGCTACCGGGCCCCAGCGATTCGATACTCGTGCCGGGCGCGGCCATCGTCACCCACGGGCCCAGCAGCGATTCACCAACCGTCCCGCCGTGCGCGGTGGTCATCGCCACCGAGAGCACCGACTCGCTGAAGACGGCCGGAAGCGAGGCTGTCTGGACATCGCGCCAATTCCGTGGGTCGCCCGGCCGTGCCGGATCGTACCCGGGGTTCTGGGTATTGCACCCCTCAGTGTTGGTGTTGCCGGCGCCGGCCACGATCAGTGATCCGCGTGAATGCACGGCGTACCCGACGGCTTCCGCGAGCAGACCCAGATCGACACCGGAGTCGGTTTTCACACACACCGGTAGCGGAACCACGATGACTCCCGCACCGAGATTCGCCGCGTGAACAATGGCACGCGACAGTGTCCGCAGTTCCCTCGCCTGCCGCTCGCGATCGTCGCCCGCATATCGTTCCGGCCGGAATGCGCTGGATCGGTAGCGTATGGAGAGTATTCGCGCCTCGGGTGCGACACCGCTGAACCCGTCCGCCGGATCGGCAGCGCCCGCGATGATTCCGGCGATCAGGGTACCGTGGGCATCACAATCCTGGAGTCCGTCCCCGCCCGCGAACACATAATCACCGCCCGGCGCCAGCGTGGGCAGGCGAGGATGCGGCTCCACGCCGGTGTCGACCACGGCCACCGTGACACCGGCACCGCGGCTCAAGGTGCGTGCATCGGCCAAATTCAAAGCCAGCTCGGGCGGCGGGGTCCGGGATATATCGGTGTCGTCCAGAACGCCTGTGGCCAGACAACCGTTCTCTTGTTTGGTCGGCTGCTCCGGTCCGGGAGGACCGTCCGGCGGTGGTGCACCCACCACCACCTGTGGTGGCTCCATCGCTGCCGCGGGCCCGGTACCGACACTCAGCACGAGTACGGCCAGCGCCGCGGCCAGGGCCCTGCCCGGTCCCATCAGATTCCTCGCATGGCGGTGTAGATACCCATGATCCAGAAGGCGATCACGGGAACGACAAGGATCAGCGCGTATTCGATCAGGTCGATAATTCGGCGGATCACCGGGGTCAGCCGCTTTCGGGGCAGGCGCAGCGCCGCGGTCAGCGCGGCCGCGGCGATCATCGTGACGACGAGTACCACCGCCAGCCGCGCGTAGGGAGTTCCGTAGGCCCCGACCAGAACCGACGCGACACCGAGCACCGTCACCGACGATCCTGCGATCAGCGCTATGGCCTGTACGCGGTCGGGATACCAGCGTGAACGCATGGCCAGGATCCCGGCGACCGCCGTGCCCATGACGATCTCGCGGATACCGCCCGGGCTCACCGCCGCACAGATCACGGTCGAAACCGACAGCAGCCCCGAAATGGCCACCACGAGCCCGCGCAGGCTGGTCACCGCCAGCCGGGCCCGGCTCTCGATGCCGACTTCGTGACTGCGCCGCGTCTGTTCTGCGGCCGCCGCGTCCTCGGCATCCTGCTCGACATCCCGATGGGTTTCGGCATCGAAGATATCGGTGAGTGTCGCCGGATTCACGTCGTTGCCCGGATCGGGCAGGTCGGGGGGCCGGATCTTGGCGATCACGACCGCGATCCGGGGCGCGACGGTGAGCAGCACCAAGCCGACGAATACGGCGCCGCCGGCCACCTGCCGGGTCGCCAGGTCGAAGTAGGTCAGCGGCAACACCGCCGCGGTCACGGTGATACCGAGGACGGACACGCTCATCAGGGTCGCGATACCGGAACCCGTCAGCCGCATCATCGCCATCGCGGCCACAGCCGTGACAACCGCACCCGCCGCGATATTGGCCGGGGCGAACGGTCCCGGTTCACCGTATTCCGGCGGTACCAGCATCGCGCTGCCGGCGAACAGCAGGGGAAGCGCGGCGAGGGCGGCGCCGAGCGAGATCCGCCGCTTGGCCCCGCTGCCCCGGATCGCGACAGCCGCCGCCCAGCACAGCACGCCGAGTAGTAACGCGGGCAGGCCGCACCACAGCAGTGACCCGGTCCGGGTCCACGCCCAGGACAGCATGGTGGCGATTCCCACAGCACCGGCGCCGAAGACCACCAGGCCCACAACGGCCGCGGTATCGGGGTCGAACTCGGCGAACTCACGTTCGTTGATGAGGGCCAGTGCATCGGTGATGTCCTCGACAACCGGCGTGAACACCTCGGCCGATTCGACCGGAGACAGCATCAACACCGTTCCGTCGACGATGTCGTGATCGCCGAGGCTGCGCCAGCGCGGAATCGGCGGCTCGCCCGGCCGGGCCAGACTCCATTGCCCCTGAGGGGGGCTGAAATCCACCTCGGGATCACCGATCGCGTCCGCGAGTACCGCCACCAGATCGTCGATGAAGGTTTCGATGGTGAACTTGGTCGGCACCACCACGTCCACCTGGTAGGTGGAGACCATCACGGCGATCCGGGCGCGCGCGACCTCGGCCGGGGCGGCGCCGCCGGCCGGGGAGGGCGGCGCCGTCTGCACTGCGGTCACCGCATGGCCCCGGGTTCACCACCGGACGGCTCGGCCAGATAGCCGGGGAAATCGTCTGCCAATCCGGCCGCCAGATCTTCGAAGGCCAGCGCGGTTTCGCGCTGCAGCATGCGCAGATCGATCTCACTGCCCTCGGCGAGATGCGGATCGAACGGTATCTGCACAGTGGGCCGCTGCGCCGAGGCGAACAGCTTCTCGATGGCTTCGACATCCACCGTGGGTTTGACCGGATGCTGCCGCACGATGGCGACCATCGAGCTCGCGATCAGATGATCGAAACCGTGTGAATTGAGCCAGTTCAGGGTGGCGACCGCACCGGTTACGCCGCCCACGGTGGCGGGAGTCACCACGACCACCGCGTCGCTGGTGTGCAGCACACTGTTCGTCGAAGAATCGAGCACACCTGTTCCACAGTCGACCACGAGCAGATTGTAGTGCCGCCGCAGGATCTGCACTCCGCGCCGGTACTCGTCTCCCGTCAAGGCCTCACCTGCGTCGGTGTTCCAGGGCGAGGCGATCACAGCCAGGTCCGCGGTATTGACCGCGGTGTAGGAGTGCACGGCGGAGAAGGAGTCCAGCCGGTCTCCCGCAGCGGCGAGATCACGGAGGGTGAGGCCGTATTGGTGCCGGGCCGTACGGCTGGACAGATCACCGAAATCGGGGTTGGCGTCGACGGCGACCACCCGATCGGGCCGGAGCTTGGCAAAGGTCGATCCGAGGCCGGCGGCGGTTGTGGTACGGCCGACACCGCCCTTCACACTCACCACCGCGACCTGGTACGGCGCGGTGAGTTGCCGGCGAATCCGGGTGCGCCGGCTCTCGGCACGCTGTTCGGCCGGCGAAAGCCCCAGGTTGAAACCGACTTTGTTGAGCGCCCCGCGCACCCCCTTGTTGGAACGCAGATGCGCTTGCCGGACCGCGGCGATCTCGGCCAGTAGCTCCGCAGACGCCAGCGCGGGCGGCAATACCTCGATCCGCCCCGTGGTCTCGTAGGCCTGCCGATTGATGCGATCGGGAACTCGCGAAGGGTCCGCCGCGTAGTGTGCGGGCGTGGGGCCCGGTGCCGCACCGTACCCACTGTGGGCACCGGGTGGCACAGCCGGATTCGGGTGTGCGGAGTAACTCGGCGACGGGGCGGACACGGGGGGTGCCACGCCGGCATCGGGTTGTACGGATCCAGGCCCGGTCTCGGCCGCGGAAAGCTGGTGCGGCCCGCCGGCGGCGGAACTCGCGGGAGCCGGGCCCGCGCTCGGCATCGCCTGCTGTTGCCGTTGCGCTATCGCCTGCCGTTCGGCCTCCGCTGCTTGCTGATGCGCATCGGCCGCCCGCCGGCGCAACTCGGCCAACTCGCCGTCGGTGACCCCGGTGTCAGCGGATGCCGCAGCGGCGGGTTGCGGTGCCGGGGCGGAAACCGCCGAGGACGCGGCACCCGGCTGTGGCGGGGCGACATTCTGTGGAGAGGTGGGGCCGGCATCCGCTGGAGAGACCGGACCGGGTCCTGGCCCCGGTGGCGGTGGCTCGGACATCGCTGGTCCGTCGCTCACCGCGGCACCGGATGGACTCGCCACTGCCGGTGCGGAGCCGCCTGCCGGAGGTTCCTCGAGCTGTGCGAAATACGCGTCATACCCGCCCTTGGCCAGCGCCGCGGAGGCGTCGCCGTTGGTTGTCGGTGCCCGGTTCATCTCACCGTCCTCTCATCCAGCACTGGAACGTCAACCGGTGCGCGCGGTATTGAACCAACTCCTCCCCGGCAGGAGCTCTGCCAGGGTGTTGATACCACTGTGCAGGGCCGCGTGGTCGCCCGGCCGGTACGTCTTCCGGATCCGGCCGTCCAACGTCACACTGGGGGTGATCACGAACCGCCCGGGGAACGTGTCCAGCACATTCATACAGATTGTGAAGTCGGGTGTTTCGGGTCCGCCGTCCCGATGTTCGATCATGAGCACCTCGGCGTGGCGGACTATCTCGCCGAGGGCGCGGGTGAGCACATTCGCGGTGCGCGGTGTGGCACCCAGTTCACGGAGCCCGGCCCGCACGCCGTCCAGATCCTCGGGCGGCTCGCCGTCTTCGGTGTCGGCCGCCGTGAACGGATCGAATTCCAGTATCGGATATTCACCGAGGACCGATTCCAGTAAAGCGGTGAGCGTATCCAGCTGTGAACCCTGGTGGAAAACCGACTGGATAACGACCTCGTCGTCGCAACGCACGGCAAGGACATGGCGTTCCCCGCTACGAACGAGCGAGACGCGCAGCATGGTCGGCGTGTGCCCGCCGCGGCCGTTGTCGAGTACCCGGACGGCCAGTTCGGTATCCGGACGTTCCAGACACCGTAGCCACCCGGCCACCACCGGATCCACCTCGCCACCGGAAATGATTCCGTCCACGGTGAGCTGTTCCGTGACAGCGGCCCGGACTCGCTCGCGGTCGGAAATCCGGAAGATGTTCGGCATGATCGCGAGGACCAGCGGATAGGTGTCGATGCCGACCAAATCCTTCAGGACGAGGGCGGCATCGACATTCAGATCCACCGACACCGGGTCGCCGGATTCCTCCGCTGCCGAGGCAATTCCCACCGGTGTACCTTCGATCAACGCACCACGCGCCTCAGAGCAGGCGCCGGAACATGTTGGCGACGTCCGCGTCCGCGGTGCCGATCATTTCGGCCGCGTTGTTCGTGGACCTGTCGAGATTGGTGATGCTCTGCTCGTAGGCTTTGAGCCGGCGGTCCAGATCGACCGCCACCTCGTCGTAACCACTGGCGGCGTCACCCTTGAATTGGGTGAGCAGATCTTCCTTCATTTTGTTCAGTGTATGGATGTTTGTCGCCATCTCACCGATAACGCCTTTCACTTGGCCCAATGCCTCCATGATTGCGGCTTTATCAGTATAGATTTGCCCAGGTCCAACAGCCATCATAAATCCTTACTATTCGGGTGTACCGGTAGTTGTTCGCAAATTATCTCGACGCGCGATCAGAACCAGTCAGTTTTCGCTTTGTCCGGGGTCATCGGGTCGACGACTTGATTGACCGATCCGTCATCCCAACTGCCCGTGCCACCGACGACATTCCCATCTGTGTAGGCGTCCCCCATCCCGCTGATCAATGCCTGCAACGCTTCCCCATCCTTGTGGGTGAACTCCGTGGCCGAGGTATTGATCATGCTCATGATCTCCTCGATTTTGAGCGCCACCTGCTTACCGGTATCGAGGACGTTACCGAAAGCGTTCTCGACTGCGGTACCGGCCTTGCCGACGAATGCGGCCTGGAGGGTGCTCTGCGAACGGCCGAGGCTCCGAAGGTTCTCCTCCAGCGTCTGCAACGGACCGTTCATTCCGCTGGCGAAATTGACCAGAGTAGTTTCGTCGACCTCTGTCAGGTTGGCCATGATGCTCTTCCTTTCGATACTCCAGTGAACCCCGGCCGATTCACCGGGCGCTGAATCCATTCTCCGGCTGAGTCACTTCGTCGAGCCGATCCAGTACTCCCACGAGTGAGGAGTCTGCGTGCAGATCGATTTCCTGCTCTTCGTCCTGGTATTCGATGACACCGATCGCCGGTGGGCGTTCCAGTTCCGGAACCTCGAATTGCTCGCCCGGAGTGAAGACCTTCCCGTTCCTCGCTTCCTCGTCCTGCCGGCGCCGCCGCATCCGCGCGGTCGGCGCCGAGACCCGCTTCGCGGCGTTGCGCGCCGGCGCAGCCGGGGCCGATGCGGCATTGGGTGCGCCGAAAGCGGTACCCGCACCCGGACTCCACCCCGTGGGCAGCCGGAAACCCGTTGCCGCACCCGGCATCGAACCGATACCGCCACGGACCATCCCGTAGCCGGTCAACGCACCCGCGCCACCATTGAGAGCGGCCAGCGTTGTCGACTCCGAGGAAACGCCCAGTAGTGGACTGGTCGTCGACGTATCCGCACCATAGCTGTCGAGCCCTGAATCGAATCCGGACTGAGGTCCCAGTGGCTGTTGTGGATCCGACAGTGGTTGCTGGTCCAACCCCGAGGGCCCCGGGTCCGGCCCTTCTCCGCCAGGACCGGTCTTCCCGGTGTCACCGCCCGTTTCCGGTCCGCCACCAGACGATTCGGGCCCTCCGCCGGGGCCCTGGCCGGGCCCGGTGTCCGCGGAATAATACGGACTGTCGGGCCCTTTGTCGATCAGGTTCTGCAGCGGGCCGACCACCTGAGGCTCGGGCGTCGGAACCGAACCCGGGCCCGGCATCGCGATCGGCGGCGGCGGCGTGAGCGAACCCGCCACCGTGGCCAGGTCCAGGACGAGCCCGATAGCTCCGATCTCGTACCCCGCCATGGCGCCGCCCGCGCGCATCCTCAGCTCGAAATACTTCGCCTCGGCCAGAGCGTGGGCCGCACTTGCCGACGCGAAAACCAGTGCTGCCGCAGCAGATACCGGTCCGGCGCCGGCGGAGGCAATCGTCCCACTGGCGCCCATTACCGCCGCTGTTGCCGCCAGCGCCGCCATCACCAGTTCGATTTCCAGCCGGGGAGGCATCGCCGCGAGTGCCTTGTTGTGCAGGCTCGCCCCACGATCGGCCAGTTCGGCGACCCGCGCCGATATCATGGCCTGGTCCCGTACCCACTTGTTGTGGTCGGCGAATGCCGCCTGCGCACGCTGGGAACTCAACCCGGTGGGCCACGCGTCGGCCATGGTTTTCAGCAGGCCGTCGGTACCGGTCGCCGCCGATTCGAGCGCGTTGTCCAACGCCGAATAGGCATGGGATGTGTTGTACAGCGGGGCCGCACCGGGGCCGCTGTCGATCAGATCCCTGTTCTGGATCGGCTCCAGTGCGAAGTACTCGAAGAATGGCATGGCACCCTACACCCCGAGATCGTCGGTGATCAGTTACCGAGCACAGCCGAGGCCACGGCACCACCGACCGATTCGACCGCCACACACCCAACCGTATCTGTCGCCTCGAAACTTCCGGCAGCCGGAACGAGAGTGGCGCCACCGTTGAGCTTCTCGACGACGCCGGCTTCCAGCAAGCCGAACAACGCTGATTGGAACAGGCCGAAACCGACCGACATCAGCACACCCGGCGCGTGGAATCCCGTAGGCACCGGCACCGCGTGCGGCGCTACGGTATGGAACAAAGCGGCCAGACTGGTTTCCTGGGCACTGATCCCCGCGCTGATAGCCGGCAGCTGTTCAGGACTGATTTGGATAGGGATCATCGAAGCTCCGATCGATCAATCTCCAGGCCTGTCACCAGTTCCCGGTAACAGAGCAGTACACAGAGAACGCTAGGCCATTCCCAGCACTGGAGAGTCCCACTGAGCGGGCGGCCGGACGTAGTCGTTATTCAGGAACCCACGCCGACTGCACCAGGTCTTTTGTAGACGTCAGCGGCTCCACCAGAATCCCGCGGCCCACAGGTTGTTTGGTGGCTTTGACATCGCCGATGAGCATACCGTCGAGCTTGGTCCCGTCCATGATCAAGCCCGAGGAGTTCAGGTTCTTCACCTGGCCGAGCACCGTGTCGTACAGGGCCGAGTCGGCCTGCGCGATACTGCGGGCGATGATCAGGTGGAAGCCGGTGTCCCGGCCGTCGACGATGAGTTCCTTGAGCGCGTCGAGCGGATTCATCTGCCCCCGCTGAGCGACCATGTGATAGTCGTCGACCACCACGAAGATCTCCGGCCCGCTCCACCACGACCGCTCTTTGAGCTGCTGGGATGTCACCCCTTCCGGCGGCCGCCGGGCCCGTAGCTTCTGCGCGACGAACGGCAGATCGTGCACCAGTTCGCGATTGCTGGTCAGATATCCGATCGACTGTTCCTCGGAAACCGCGTCCATATGCCGGCGGCGGTAGTCGATCATCAGCACCCGCGCCTGGTCCGGAGTGAAGCGCGTCCGGATGGATTCGAGCAGAGCCCCCAGTACAGTCGATTTCCCACACCCTGTGGATCCGAGCACCATGAAATGCGTGGAAACGCCGAAATCGATGACGGCAGGGCCCAAATCGGATTCGCGGACACCGAACGGCACGCGCAGTCGTTCGGCCAGATTGGTCGGCGCCGGCATATTTGCCAGGATTTCGGGCATTGTCACCTGACTCGGCAGCAAGCGCACCTCGGGTGCGCGACGCCCGGAGTACGTCTGGCTCACCTGGGTGATCGCCGCGTTCAGTCCGGCCGCGGCGCTTTCCGCATCGCCGACACCGTCGGTCCGCGGCAAAGCCGTGATCATATGCAGGCCCTCGCCCGAAATACACCGTCCCGGGCGGTTCGGCGGGACCGAGGAAACGACGGCACGATGGGCACTGAACACCGTATCGGTGAGATCACCCAGCCGCATTTCCAGCCGGGTCTGGATGAGGTCCTTGACCGCCGGACGGATGGCCGCCCACCGGGAACTACCGACGACCAGGTGCAGGCCGTAGTTCAGGCCTTGCAGTGCGATGGATTCCATGATCGGCATGTACTCGTCGTAGTACGGCCCGCTGACCGCGAAGCCGATATCCCAGCCGTCCACAACCACGAATACATCGCCGTGGTCGTCGCCGTAGGAGGACAGTTCGGCCGAACCCTCCGGTGTGCCTCGGCGCCGCCGGAATTCCCGCATGGAGTCGATTCCGAGATGGTCGAACAGTGCCTGCCGGGAAGCGAGCAGATTGCGGAGCAGAGCGAACGTGCGGCGGATCCGGTCCCCATCGCGCGCCGAGGCCACCGCACCCACATGCGGCAGCGTGCGCAACGCGGAAAGGCCGCCGGAGAAATCGAAGCAGTAGAACTGCACCTGCTCGGGAGTATGAGTGAGCGCGGCCGAGACGATCAGTGTCTGCAACGCGGTGGATTTACCCGACTGCGGTCCACCCACGACCGCGGCATGACCACCGGCCCCGGAAAGATCCACCGACCAGACATCCTGCCGCTGCTGACGCGGCTTGTCGACGATCGCCCACGGCAACCGGAGGGTGCCGGGTTCGACCGCTTGGACCAACCGGTCCAGCGTCGGCGGCACGCCGAGCGGTGGAAGCCACATCTTGTGCGCCGGACGCCCGTGCCGCGCGAACTGCTGCAGCACCGTTTCCATCACGGTGACGGGTTCGCTGTCGTTGTCCTCGGGTTCGGGCACCGCTACCGGCTCGACCACCTGCACCGGGCGCGATTCCACAATACGTGCGGCGGTGAACCGCTGCGGCGGTTTGTATCCGCCCCCGGGACGACGGGCCCGCTGCGCGCTCGACGCAGTGGCCTGGGCGGGAGCAGTGTACGGCGCTCCCACATACGCGGCCTGGAACCGCTGGAGATCACCCGCGCCGACCCGGAGGTAGCCGGAACCCGGTTTCTTCGGCAGATGGTAGGCATCGGCCGTACCGATGGCGTCGCGGGAATCGCTGGTCTGGTTGGTGCGCAGAGCGATCCGATAGGACAGATGCGCCTCGAGCTCGCCCATGCGATTCGCCGGAACCTTCTGCGAGGACAGCAGCAAATGGATCCGTAGCGAGCGGCCCAGACGGCCGATTGCGACGAACAGTTTCGAGAAGCTCGGGTGCTGTTCCAGCAGTTCGGCGAATTCGTCCAGGATGATGAGCAATGTCGGCAGTGGCTCGAACCGCGAGCCCTGCTCACGTGCCTTCTCGTAATCGGCGACACTGGCGAAGTTCCCCGCGTCACGCAGGATGCGCTGCCGGCGCGCCATCTCACCATTGATCACGTCCTCCATACGAGTGACGAGATCGGCTTCCTCTTCCATGTTCGTGACCACCGCGGTCACATGGGAGAGCCGGTCGAAACCCAGGAAGGTCGCACCACCCTTGAAGTCGACCAGCAGCAGGTTCAGCACATCCGGGGAATGTTGCGCCACCGCGGAGAGCACCAGGGTGCGGAGGAACTCCGATTTGCCCGACCCGGTCGCGCCGATGCACATCCCGTGCGGGCCCATACCTTCTTCGGCGGATTCCTTGATATCCAAGAAGACCGGCTGGCCGGTGGGGTCATAACCGAACGGGATGTTGAGGCGATTGCGGTCGGCGTCGCGGCGGGCGGGCCATTGCCTGTCCACGCGGATGTTGCCCGGGTCGGTGATGCCGACCAGGTCTTCCCAGGATGTACTTCCGCTGGCCTGCTCCGCGGCCACCGCCTCCACGACGGTGGACAGCCGGTAGGGAGACAGGCGGCGGGCCACAGCCGTCACCTGCGGTACCGACATGGTGTCCGCGGTGCCGACGAGGCGGCTGCCACGCGGTGTGATCTCCTCGAGCGTATGGTCCGCACCGACGGCGAATTTCAGCGACCGCGGCAGTGACTGCTCGGACTCGCCCAAGCGCAGCCAGGTACAGCCGTCGATACCGGAGATATCCCGGTCGGTGTTCGCGCCGCCGGATTCGACGAGCAACACGAAATGTGATTTGTCCATCGTGGGCTCGTTGTTCGCGGAGAACGGGCCACGGTTCAGTCCGGCCAGAACTTTTGTCCGCAGCTCGGCCACGGTGCGGTACACCATCCGGCTCGACCCGATGGCGTCCGATTCGGACGGATGCTGGGTATGCGGCAGCCATTTCAACCACGACCAGTCCGGGCTGTCCGGATCGTTCAGCACCGCAGCCACCGCGACCTGATCGGGACCGTGCAGGACCGTGATCTCGGCGAGCATGGCTCGCGCCAGACCGGCCACCGCGGCGGGATCACCGTCCAAGCCGACCAGCGGAGCCGACAGCAGATTGATCGCCACCGGCATTCCGCCGACGGTCGAATACGCCTTGGCGAACCGGGTCAGCTCGACCACACCGACCGGATCGAGGTCGGAGGTCGGGGCGGCTTCGGGCACGATGACCCGGACCTGGTTGGCGATCCGGCCGCGCCCCATGCGTACTCGCAGAAACTGCGGGTTGGCGACCTGCACCTCCCACATCCGGTTGCCGCCCACCAGCCGGCCCAGCCCCATCGGCCCGGGATGGGTGTAGGAAAGGTATTCGTACAGCTCGGTTTCGGCTTCGTGGACGGTTTTCCGATTATCGGTGATCGACCGCAGATAGTCCTTGCGTTCCTCGTTCAAGCCGGCCGCTGTACTGTTCGCTCCCCCGCTGCCGCCCAATGTCCCGCCCAGCATGCCGACCATCGACACGACCATCATCATCGGGAACATCATCATCATCGGGGACATGGCGCGTCCACCGGAGAACATCATCGCCATCATCCCGACCATGGCCACCACCATGATCACGGGCATGATCATCTTCAGTCGCGAGGGCGGCACCGGCCGGGGCAATTCGGTCGGTGGCTGCAAACGCAATTCCGTGACGGCCGGAGCCTTGGGGCCCCGCACCATGCGGGCGGGCCGGACGAAACGGCGAGTCGCTGTCATTTCTTGCCCTGCATCTGTACACCCGTCATATTCGTCGGTATACCGTCGTGCTGGATCATGGCGTCGGCGATCGATACGGTCGGGCCCACCGCGAACAGCGAAACGATGCTCCACGGCGCGGGTACCGGTTCCTGCAGGCCCAGTGCGGACAACGACGGGTCCCGGGCGCCGCCCTGTACTTCCGCCGCGATCCCGTGCCGGACCCCGCTGTCGGTGATCCAGTACAGCGACTCACGCAGGGGCGAACCGGGTTCGGCCCCGGTGACCTGCACGAATTTCCCGGTGTCCCGAGGCAGGTACGCGTAATCGGCGGTCGCGCCACCGGACCAGGGCGCTGTCACCAGCTGCACGGTCCGGCCCCGCTCCTGTTTGGTGAGCGGTAGCTCACGGCCGAACAGCAGCCTGGTGTGCGCGTTCGGATCCGTCCCGGTGCGAGCCCAGTGGTAGCAGGTGATCAGGTCTCGGATGGGATCCAGGATCTCGACCGGTTGCGCCGGATAGGTGGCCGTGCCGGGCCAGTCTCCCGGCCGCAGATTCGCCGCGGCCACGTCCGGACTGATGGTGCTCGTCGCCACCACCCCGTGCGAATTCGCATTCCGCACGATGGCCGCGAGCACCGGGCTCACCCGAACCAGACCGGAATTCGAGACCAGGTAGTAGACGGCCGGCTGGTTCGGGGTGGATACGGTGACGACGGAACCGACGACCGCATCCAGCGCGGGTTTCAACGTCACCGGCGCACCGGCATCCGGTACTTCGGGGACTCGGATCGGGGGCACTTCGGGAATGGCGCCGAGCAAGCCGGGCGAGGCCGCGGCCACAGTGGCCGTCGAGTCGATTCCGAGGGCCAGCAGCACCGGCGATTCGGCCATATTGATCTCGGCCCGTACCACGCCCTGCTCCGGATCGTGGTAGACCAGCCAGGTCGCGTCCTCGCCACGTAGCAGCCGGGCCTGCGGCGGGCGCATTTCGTGAATCGCGTCGTCGTCCACTGTCAACGGTCCGGCTATCGCCGTGGTGAGTACCGCCGAACGAGACAGGATGGGCAGTCCCGTCTTCGGGTCCACCGGCGCCGCCGCTCCGGTGCGGGCGGTATCACAAACCGTCCACTCCGAGTCCTTCTCTGCGACATCGTTGATTTCTCCCGGAGCCCCCGGAATACCGACCCAGGCCCCACGCGGATATTTCTCCAGTTCACTGCGCGAGACTTCGGCAGGTTTGGCCGCCTGCCCGACGATCAACCGCGCCGAGGTCAGGTTGAGCGCCGGGTGTAGTCGCTCGCCGAGTTTCACATACAGCGCACCGCTGTCCTTCTCCGCGAGAATGGGCGAGTTCCCCACCGGTTTGGCGGGTTTGAAGAACGCGAGAACCGCTGCTCCGGCGATGCCCACGCAGGCCAGCGCTACCCCGATGGCGAGTGCGGTGGACCGGCCCCGGGACGGATCGTCGAGCATCGAGGCGTCCCGGCGCACCAGGGCGTGCTCGATCCGATGTAGCAGAAACCGCCAACCCGAAACCTGGTGTTTGGTCACCACCCGGAAGCGTGCCACCGGTATATGTTCCTTCCGCCGACCTCGGCCACAACCTAACGCGCACCCGGACGCAGGCAGATTCCCAACGCTGGGAACAGCGTTCCGGGTGAACAGGCGGCGTTATTTGCCGGCGGGCGCCAACCCCTGCAGTGCCGCGGTGATATCGAAGGCGTCGACGGTCATCAATTCCTCGTCGGTGAGCGAGGCGATATCGACATTCTCCCGTGTGAACCGGAAATCACGCTCGGCCTCGGCGGCCTCCACCACATTGCGCACGAACCGGCCGTTGCCCGCCAGATCGATGAGCCGCCGGCCGTTGCGGCTCTGCTCCGACATCTCGGTGCATCGATCGCGCAGCACCTCGCGCGCCTGATCGGACAGGATGGAATCCTTCTTGCCCGCGATGAATTCGGCGATCTGCACCAGTTCGTCCGGATCGTAGCTGGGGAAACGGATCCGTTTGGTGAAGCGCGAGGACAGACCCTCGTTCGA
Source organism: Nocardia carnea (assembly GCF_029868855.1). Lineage (GTDB taxonomy): Bacteria > Actinomycetota > Actinomycetes > Mycobacteriales > Mycobacteriaceae > Nocardia > Nocardia carnea_A. Next base: position 19,625 of record NZ_JARWOV010000265.1, read on the forward strand.
CTGCAGGAACCGGTCGATCTCCGCCTCGTAACCGGCGATGATCACAACGAGCTTGTCCCGATCGTTCTCCATCCGCGCCAGCAACGTATCGACGGCCTCCTTACCGAAGGCATCACCACCGGAGAGACCCTCCTGAATCAGGGTGTATGCCTCGTCGATGAACAGCACGCCACCGAGCGCCGAATCGATCAACGCGTTGGTCTTGGGCGCGGTATGCCCGAGGTGAGTGCCGACCATGTCGTTGCGTGACGCCTCGATGACTTCGGCGTTCTCGACGACCCCGAGCCCGGCGAAGATCTTCGCGATCACACGGGCGATGGTGGTCTTACCCGTTCCGGGCGGACCGGAGAAGATCAGATGATTCGACCGCGAATCCACAGCCAGTCCGCGTTTGGCACGCACCTGATCCATCAGGACACCGGATTTCAGCCGGTCGACCTGCTCCTTGACCGAATCCATACCGATCTGCGACTGCAGTAGATTCGATGCCTCCTCCAGGAGAGCATCGCGTTCGGCCTTGGCCGCACTGGCCGCCACCTCGGCGGGATCGTCGCCCGATTTCGGATCCCAGATATCGGTACGCGAGGCGATCACCGCTGGAGTGGTCACCTCGAGCCGGAAGTTCTTGTCCCGCACGGCCTGCTGCCACTGCGGGCGATTCGGCCACAGACCCGAACCCTGCAACCCCTTGAGCAGCCGGTCCGCCGCCTCGTGTTCGCCGCTGTGCCGCTGGATCATGCCCAGCAGGTAGTGCGCATCGGCCCAGATGTAGGAGAGATTGCCGGACTGGCTGTCCTCCACGATCCGCTGAGCCCGCGGCATCGCCTCCCCGAATCGGCCGAGATGCGCCAGGGCACTGGCAGCCATCAGTTCGGCGGCGATATCGAGCAGTCCGTCCTCGAGCACCGGCTTCTCCGACCGCGCGGTGAGCACATCGGGCCAGCGGCCGGTGCGATAGAACAGTGAAATCCGGGCGAAATCGGCGACATCGTCACCCCGCAGGTCCTCCAGAATGGAGGCCGCCTCCTGCCATTCACCACCGTCGGCGTAAGCGCAGGCCTGGGAGATGGCTATCTGGTCACGATCGGCCATGGCCACACGCAGGCCGAAGACGCCGATCTCCACCTGACACCACAGCGCCCGGTCGGCCAACCCGGCCCGCTGCTGATCGCGGTACAGATTGTGTGAGGAACGGTAGGCGCCGTAGATGACTTCCGAGGTGATCTCCCCCGCCATCGCCCGGCCGAGCCAGGCATCGCACATATCCGGATCGAGATCCGTTGCCGCCGTGAACGCGGCGCGCGCATGCTCCTCGTTGCGCACCCCACCGGCGACCAATCCCAAACTCTGCACGCCTGTGTAGAACGCGTCTTCGGCCGCTGACAACTCGGACTTCCCTTCCGCCGACCCTCGCCTGGTGGCAGGGTATGCCACGATCGACCCCCCAACTCCCCCTCCCATTTCCCCCCACTGGGAAGTGCAGCATTATCGGGCGGCACGACCGGGTTACGGCATTTGCCGGATATCCCCCACTCCATTGGTCGACACCGGCCACCGCGCACGCCGCGCGGCCTCGAAATCTACATCTTTCCGTCATAGGATGGCACGTAATACAACGTTAAGGTCCCTACCACGCCCTGCTCCCATCTGGACGCGAAGCGCCGCAACCCCGATATCCCTGCGAGACACCCTCGATGCGATCACGAAGTTACGTGGTCAACTACTGTTTCCGTAGTCTTTTCCCCACTGCCCGACATGCGTTGCAGCGCCCAAGAGCCAACCTTTTACCAATAGTGATAGAGCCGTTATTGAACGGCACGGTATTTGTGGATATAGTCGAGTACGGGTCATCGGTTCCCTCATCCCTGATGACCTGCCCCGCGGCGGCCGATGGAATCAGCGAGCCATCGGCCGCCGCACTTCCCGGATTTCAGCCGCGCGGTGGACCTTCGTCCCGCAAGGAAGGCGCCGAAACCACCGCATGCTGCTCGGCTTCGTCTCGCTTCGACACCGGTTCGACATCGACGCCGGATTCGGACACGCCCTCATCATCTGCGGACTTCGCACGTGATCCGGAAAGCACTGCCGAAGGTGGCGCGGCGTGGGGCCGGGGGCCCCCCCCCCCCCCCGCGCCCCCCCCCCGAGCGCCGCCCCCCCCCCGACCCCCCGAAAATTGAGGGGGGGGGGGGCCGCGGC
>NZ_JARWOV010000266.1 GCF_029868855.1 Nocardia carnea
CCCCCCCCCCCCATCTTTTTTTATAACCCCACATCCCGCAAACCCTTTTTTATCCCCCCGTCGGGGGGGCGGGTTTTTGTTTAAAAGCCCCCCCCGCGCCCCCGCCCCGGCGGGGCGCGGTGCGCCCAAGACGCATGCCAGCGTGACATAAGTCCCCACCCCAGAACTGACCAAGACGCCACCGGAGCCGGGACCGAGGGTTACGCCGAGGGATTTCCGGGTCGCGCGTCTCGCAGCGATCGTCACCGGTGTACTCGGTGCGCTCTTCGCGATCGCCACCCCGTTCCTACCGGTCACCCAGACCACGGCGACGCTGACCTGGCCGCAGAACAACAGCCTGGCCAATTTGCAGGCCCCGCTGATGTCGCAGGTGCCGATCGACCTCACCGCGACCATCCCGTGTTCGGCGGTGAACCAACTGCCGCCCGAAGGTGGCATGCTGCTGGCCACCGCGCCCCCGCAGGGCGACCGGGCGGCGCTGGAGGCGCTGTTCGTGCGGGTCTCCGATACCTCGGTCGATGTGGTGGACCGCAATGCGGTCGTGGCCACGGCCGACCGGGCGGAGATGGCGAATTGCTCGGCCATCACCATCAGCTCCGACAACGAGCGCACCACAGCGGCGTTCGAGGGGCTGGTCACCGAGACCGGCGAGCCCAACGCAGGGCAACTGCTCGGTGATCTGCGCCCGCAGATGGTGGGCATCTTCACCGACATGACCGGTGATGTCCCGGCCGGGATGACCCTCGAATCGACCATCGACACCCGGTTCAGCTCGAGCCCCACCTGGATCAAACTCGCCGCCATGATCGCGGCCGTGCTGTGCACCGTGCTCGCGCTGGTGGCGCTGGCCCGGCTGGACACCAGCGACGGACGCGGGCACCGGCGGTTCCTGCCCGCGCACTGGCTCAAACCCACGCTCGCCGACGGCGGGGTGATCGGCACCCTGCTGATCTGGCATTTCCTCGGCGCCAACACCTCCGACGACGGCTACATCCTGAGCATGGTGCGGGTGGCGCCGGACGCCGGCTATATGGCCAACTACTTCCGCTGGTACGGGGTGCCGGAGGCGCCGTTCGGCTGGTACTACTACGTGATCCAGCTGTTCGCCGAGGTCTCCACGGCCAGCCCGTGGGTCCGGCTGCCCGCCCTGGCCTGCGGGATCCTGTCCTGGATGGTGATCAGCCGCGAGGTGGTACCGCGGCTGGGTAACGGTTTGCGGGGGGCACGCGCCCGGGCCTGGTTCGGCAGTGTGCCGCTGTGGACCGGCGGCCTGGTGTTCCTGGCGTTCTGGCTGCCCTTCGACAACGGTCTGCGTTCGGAACCGATCGTCGCACTGGGCGCGCTGCTCACCTGGGTTTCCATCGAACGCGCCATCGCCACCGCCCGCCTGCTGCCCGCCGCCGTCGCGGTCGTGGTCGCGGCGTTCACACTGGCCGCGGCCCCGACCGGGCTCATGTGTGTGGCCGCGCTGCTGGCCGGTATCCGGCCGATCACCCGCATCATCGTGAAACGACATCGTGAGCACGGCACCGCGGCGTTGCTGGCACCGCTGGCGGCCGCCGGATTCCTGGTGCTCACGGTGGTCTACAGCGATCAGACCTTCGCCGGTATCCAGGAGGCGAACCGGGTCCGGCAGCTGGCCGGCCCGAACCTGGCCTGGTACGAGGACTATCTGCGCTACTACTACCTGTTCGTCGAAACTGTCGACGGGTCGCTGGCACGCCGGTTCGCGTTCCTGGTCATGCTGCTGTGCCTGTTCACCACCATGCTGGTGCTGCTGCGCCGCCGCCGGGTGCCCGGGATCGCCGTCGGCCCGACCTGGCGGCTGATGGGCGTGGTGATCGGCACGATCTTCTTCATGATGTTCAACCCGACCAAGTGGACCCACCACTTCGGCGCCTACGCCGGTATCGCGGGTTCGCTGGCCGCGGTGACCGCGGTCGCGGTGTCGGCCTCGGCGCTGCGCGCGCGCAAGAACCGGGCAATCTTCCTGGCCGGGCTGATGTTCACCTTGGCGCTCGCGTTCTCCGGGATCAACGGCTACTGGTACGTCTCGAGTTACGGGGTCCCGTGGTTCGACAAGCGGGTCTCGCTGTTCGGTATCTCGTCCAACACCGTGATGCTGCTGCTGTTCGGGCTGTCGCTGCTGCTCGTGGGCTGGCACGTACTGCGGGAGGGATATGCCAAGCCGCCGAATTCCACCCGGACGGTGCGCGGCCGGCGGGTTCGCAAGTTCGCCGCCATACCGCTGACCCTGGTGGCCGCGGCCATGGTGCTGTTCGAGGTGCTCTCGCTGGCCAAGGGCGCGTATTCGCAGTACCCGGGTTATTCGCTGGCACGGGGCAATATCGACGCTCTCGCCGGTGAGTCCTGCGGGCTGGCCAACGATGTGCTCGTCGAGGTGAACGCCAATGCCGGCCGGTTGAACCCGATCGTCGATCCGGCGAACCCGCCCACCAACCCCGGTGACCCGCTGGCCGGTGTGGACCCGGTCGGTTTCGATCCCAACGGGGTCCCCGACGATCTGTCCGCCGACGCGGTCGAGGTGAAACCGGGCACCGGCAACACCTCCAACCAGTCGGTGGGCGCCTCGTTCGCGGAGGGCCAGAACGCCGGTACCGGTGGCGGCCAGGGTGCGCTCGGCATCAACGGCTCCACGGTGGCCCTGCCGTTCGGGCTGGACCCGGCCACCACGCCGGTGCTCGGCAGCTACCAGGAAGGTGTGCAGCAGCCCGCACTGGTCACCTCCAGCTGGTACGAACTGCCGCAGCGCTCGCCGGATCATCCGCTGCTGGTCGTCACCGCCGCCGGGCGGATCCTGTCCTACGACGACAGCGGTGTCATGCAGTACGGCCAATCGCTCACCGTCGACTACGGGAAACGGCAGCCGGACGGTTCGGTCGGCTATCTCGGCACCTACGTGCCGCGCGATATCGGCCCCGCCCCGTCGTGGCGCAACCTGCGTATCCCGCTGGACGAACTCGCCCCGGAAGCCGACGCGGTGCGCATCGTCGCCAACGACCCCATCCTCATCGGCGACCAGTGGCTGGCCTTCACCCCGCCGCGACTGCCCAAACTGGAGACCGCCAACGACTACCTGGGCTCGGAACAGCCGATCCTGCTCGACTGGGCGGTCGGCCTGCAGTTCCCGTGCCAGCGCCCGTTCCGGCACGAGAACGGTATCGCCGAGGTGCCGAAGTTCCGTGTCCTGCCCGACCGGCCGCTGGCGGTGAGCTCTACCAACACCTGGCAGGCCCAGGAGTTCGGCGGTCCGCTCGGTTTCTCCCAGATGATGGCGAAATCCACCACCATCCCGACCTATCTGAAGAACGACTGGGGTCGCGACTGGGGCACGCTGGAACGCTACGACCAGTACTACGACGCGGTCCCCGCTCACTTGCAGACGGGCACCGCGACCCGCAGCGGTCTGTGGGATCCGGGCATGCTCCGCGTGTACTGATACTCGATTCGTCGTGGTCGAGTGGCCTTGTACGCGAAGACCACGACGGGTCGGTTGCCCGAGCACGACCCGTCCATTGATCCCGAGGTCGTCGGAGTCGCGGCCGGATCGTCGGCCGGTGTGTATCGACGGTGCGGTCGGCGCGCGGAGGGCAGAAGGCGTCTCCACTAGGCTGACCGGCGGCCAGTAAGTGGGACAGGAGCCGGAGGTAAGTACGCCGATGACGACGAGTCGTGGCGCGCGGTTGGGGCGTCAGGTCGGGACCGGAATCGGCGAGGCGGCACTGGCCACCCTGGTCGCCGTGCTGGTGGTCGCCGTGGGTCTGGTGGCGTTTTCGCTGGTGAACTGGCCGGCGTTCAACTCCTCGAATGTGCTGCGGGCGCTGACCACCGTGGGACAGGTCGGCGCCGCGGTGCTGCTGGCGGTATCGATCGCGCTACTGCGGCTGCGCCGCGCCCGGCGGTGGGCGAAACTGCTTTCCTGGACCGGGATCTCGGCCTTCGTCACGGTCACCCTGGGGCTGCCGCTGGCGGCGACGAAGCTGTACCTGTTCGGGATCTCGGTCGATCAGGAGTTCCGCACCGAATACCTGACCCGGCTCACCGACAGCGCCGCGCTGCGGGATATGACCTACGCGGATCTGCCGCCGTTCTACCCGGCCGGCTGGTTCTGGTTCGGTGGACGCGTCGCGAATGTGCTCGGGATGGACGGCTGGGAGGTGTTCAAGCCGTACGCGATCGGGTCGATCGCGGTGGCGGCGGTGGTCTCGCTGGTGCTGTGGTCGCGGTTGATCCGCGCCGACTGGGCGGTGGGGGTGACCGCCGCGATCACCGCGGTCGGCGTCACCTATGCCGCGCCCGAAGCCTATGGTGCCGTGATCGCCATCCTCATCCCTCCGGTACTGGTGATGGCGTGGGGTGCGCTGTACCGCCCGGCCGAACTCGCTCGGGAGGCAGGTGCTGCCACGGCGGGTGGCTGGGCGGCGGTGCTGGGTACCGGGCTGTTCCTCGGCCTGGCGGCCACGTTCTATACGCTCTACTTCGCGTTCGCGGTGTTCGCGGTGGTGCTCATGGCGGTGGTCGCGGCCGGGCTGGGTGTCCGAGCTCGCTACGCCGCCCGGACACCGCGGCGGATCGCGGCACAGCCCGGCGTTGCGGGGGAGCAGGTCGAGGGGCGCGGGCACGCGATCGGTGCCCCGCTGCTGCGTTTGATCGTGATGGGTGTGGTCACCGCGCTGGTCGGGCTGCCGGTGTTCCTGCCCTTCTTGCTGCGGATGCTGGACAACCCGAAGCTGGAGTCCGGCGGCGCGTTCCACTATCTGCCCGAGGCCGGGTCCGAACTACCGCTGCCGATGGTGGATTTCTCGCTGCTCGGCGGCCTGTGCCTGATCGGGGTGATCTGGCTGGTGCTGCGCGCGAGTTCCTCGCGGCGGGCGCAATCGCTGGGGCTCGGCGTGATCGCGGTGTACCTGTGGTCGCTGCTGTCGATGCTGGCCACGGTGGCGGGTACGACCCTGTTGTCGTTCCGGCTGGAACCGGTGCTGCTGGTGCTGCTGGCCGCGGCGGGTGCCTTCGGGTTCGTGGAGGGCGCCCGGGCGGTGTATCAGGCGCTGAACGAACCGGCGCGGTTCCGCTGGGTGGCGATCGTGCTCGCGACCGTGGGCGCGCTGGCCTATTGCCAGAACATTCCGCACGTGCTGGCTCCCGAGATCACCACCGCCTACACCGATACCGACGGTGACGGTCGCCGCGCCGACCAGCGCGACCCGGCCGCGGTCCGGCACTACCACCACATCGACGACGCCCTGCGGGCGCAGACCGGTCGCGAACCGTCGGAGAACGTACTGCTCACCGGCGACACCACTTTCCTCGCCTACTACCCGTACTTCGGTTTCCAGGGCCTCACCTCGCATTACGCGAACCCGCTGGCCGACTACACGGACCGGTCCGCGGCCATCGAGGCCTGGAGCAAACTGGAGACTCCGCAGGAACTTCTGGACGCGATGGCGGCCGCCCCGTGGCGCGCCCCCGACGCTTTCCTGTTCCGCCGCAGCGGCGACGACTACACCCTGCGGCTGGCCGCGGACGTCTACCCGAACGACCCCAACGTCCGCCGCTACACCGTCACCTTCCCGGCTGCGCTGTTCGACGATCCCCGGTTCACCACCACCGATATCGGACCGTTCAGCCTGATCGTGGTGAAGCGCTGAGTTCCCGCGCCGCCGAGCCGTGCACGACAGTGGCTGCGCTGCGCCTGGTTGCGCCCATTAGAGTCGAGCCCCGTGCGACCGCAACGATCCTCCCGAGCGTCGAACCGTATCCGTCTGCTGGCCCTGGTGTCCGGGCTACTCGGGTTCGTGCTGGCGATCCTGGCGCCGGTTCTGCCGGTCCGGCAGGACGATACGGTCCTGGAGTGGCCGCAGGCCGGTGCGACCGATGTCGAGGCGCCGCTGGTGAGTTATCAGCCGCTGCGGCTGGATCTCACCGTGCCGTGCCCGGTACTCGGCGGTGCCGAGGGGACCGTGGTGGCCACGGTTCCCGACGAATCGGGTAAATCCTCGGCGCGCGGCCTGCGGGTCAGCGTATCCGGCGACACGCTCTCCGTAGTGCTCCGCGATGTGCCGTTGCTGGCCGCCGAACGTGCGGAACTGGCCGGTTGTGAATCGCTGTCGGTGGTTTCGACCGCGGCCTCGACCACCGCCGAGATCGCCGGGGCCGTCCGCGCGGGCGGCACACCCGTGCGCGCGCAGGGGGGGGGGGGGATTAGGCCGCGAATGGTCGGGGGGGTGACCCGCGGTCCCGCCGCACCGCACGCCCGGGTCAGCGCATGGGGGTTCACCGGGCCGTGGGCCGGCCGGCGCGGGTTCGACAGTATCGTGCAGGCGGCAACCGGGATAGCGGTGATCGAGGGCGCCTCCGCTGTACCCGGGGCCTTACCCGCCCAGGCCACCTCGTTGTGCCCGAACCAGATCGGGTCGGTCCGCCGATCCAGATCATGGCGGCAGGGTTGACCGCTGCGTGCGATGAACCACCGGCAGGCCGCTTCGAACCCTTGGGTGTACACGGCGTCGA
>NZ_JARWOV010000267.1 GCF_029868855.1 Nocardia carnea
CGCCCCCCGGCGCTGCGCTCCACCACAAAACTAAACACCTCGCCCCGGGCGCCGGCCGTTGGCTTCACTCCACTACACTCAATGCGCGCCGGGCGCGCGCTTCGCCCGGCCCCCCCCCCACGCCGGCTGATCACGGCATCGAGTGGAACGGTGCGGTGAGCTGTGCGGACAGCGGTCCCGGTTCGTCCCGAGTGGCCGGCCGGCGAGGCTCAACACCTGCCATACAGCGAGGAGAAACCCGCTGTTCGCTTACGGCCCTCAGCGGCGTCCGCTCACCTGGTCTCCGGGAGACCGAGCAGGGCGCTCAGCGCGGCGGCGCCTTCCAACAGGGCAGCGGAACGCGAGTCGATCCGGGCATCGCGCGCCGTCAGCACCGCCGCGAGATCGTCCCAGTGGCGCCGCCCGCGGAGCTCGGGGACCAGTTTCCGCAGAGGTTCGATTCCGTAGCCGGCCAGGCGGAGCTGGTGCACCAGCCGCGCGGCCCGTACGTCGTCGGGTGTGTAGACGCGGGCTTCCCGGGTGCCGGAGCGGCGCGGCACCACCAAACCAGCGGCGTCCCAGTGCCGCAGCGTCGAAGGGCGCACCCCCAGCGCACGGGCGAGTTCGGAAATACTCATGGCGTCGGCGGGGCGGATATCGGTGAGCGGTTCGTCCGCGATGGCCCGGGCCGCCGTACGCGCAGCGTCCAGGTCCCGGCGTTCGCGGTCGAGCCGGGCGTGCGCGGTATCGAGCAGCGCGAACACCCGCGGGCGATCTCGGTTGTGCACCGCGCGCAGGATCGTTTTCGCCGTCGCAGGATCGGTGCCGGCGGCCAGGGCGCGATACGCGTGGGCCGACCGGACATGGACATCGCTGTACACCCGGTACCCGGTGGCCGTCCGGGTCGCCGGGGGCAGCGCACCGTCACGCTCCAGGTTGCGCACCTGTTGAACGGAGTACCCGGTGCGGCGTGCGACCTCCGCGGTCCGCAAACCTACCGAGTTGCGAGTTTGCACGTCACCACCTGTCGATATTCAGAGAAAGTCTCCACAAGCACTTCAATGTAACGCTTGAGCTCATGACCATCGATGAAATCACCGGATACCTCACCGCGCTCGGCGGCGTCCTGACGCTACGGCCGGCCCCCGGTGACGGCTCCCCCGAACTCGCCTGGGGCGATACGTTCTTCTACTACGCACCGGACGGCGAGGTCCCGGCCCGGACTCAGCCGTTCGCCACCATCGTGACCAAGAACTATCCGGACGACGACCGATCGCGGCTCGACCGCCCGGGCAGCTTTCGCCTGAATATCGCCGCCGGCCCGGAAGCCTTTCGCGAGTGGACAGGCCACCACCCCCGGGACGCGAAATCCGTCGACGACGACCCGAGTGCGCGCGACACTGTGATCGCCCACCCCGTGTACGGGAGTGCGGGCTGGCTGGCGATCGTCGAACCCGGCCCGCGCACCACACAGGCGGCCCGGGACCTGCTCCGGATCGCGTACGACCGTGCTCGCTCGCGCGCGGAGAAGAGCCGGTAGGAACCCGCGGCGGGCCACTGGTCTCCGCGCCGGAATACCTTCGACCGGCGGCACATCCGGCCGCAGGGCAAACCCGTACCGCGGCCGGACGAGATGTTTCCCGGACCGAGGGCGGCCGGCGCATTCGCACCGGCCGCCGTCCGGGGCCGGCCGTGGCGCGGCAAACGACCGGAGCCGGGGCTGCCCCAAACCGTCGAAATCGCAGAGCCTGCACCGGAAATCCCACGAATCTCAGCCTGCGGCGGCCATGGGAAGGCCGCGAAACCGCCGACCCCCCAGGCGGAACCCGGCCGGTTCACGCATTCACTCCACCGTCCACCGTGACGAAGGAACCGGTGATGCTGCGCCCGGCCGGACCGGCCAGGAACGCGACCGTGGCGGCGATATCTTCCGCGGCTCCGTACCGCCCGAGCGCGATGCGCCCGATTTGGTCCGCCGCATGCGCGCCGGTCGCCGGGTTCATATCGGTGTCGGTGGGGCCGGGTTGTACGAGGTTGACCGTGATACCGCGGGGGCCGAGTTCTCGGGCGAGGGCCTTCGTATAACCGTTCAGCGCCGACTTGCTCATGTTGTAGAGGCTCAACCCACCGAAAGGAGCGTGGTCGGTGAGATTGCTGCCGATGCTGATGATCCGCCCGTCCTCGCCCATATGGTCCAGTGCGGCCTGGCCGGCTACGAATGCGGCGCGTGCGTGCACGTTCAGGGCCCGGTCCACCTCCTCGAGCGTGAACTCGCGGTAGGGCTTGCTGGGGAAGATACCCGCGTTGTTGACGAGGATGTCCAGTCCACCCAGTTCGGCGGCGGCCCGATGGACCGCGGCGACCACGGCGGCGGCATCGGCGCTGTCGGCGGGAACTGCGATCGCACGCCGCCCCAGCGATTCGATCTCCGCGACCACGGCCCCGGCCCGGTCCCGCGTATGCCGATAGGTAACCGCCACGTCCGCGCCCTCGGCCGCCAAGCGCCGCGCGATGGCGGCACCGATTCCACGGCTACCTCCGGTCACCAGCGCTACCGAGCCAGTCAGATCCGGCATTTCGTCTCCTATTTTTGTGTTGATCGATACATAAATAGGAAAGCCGACGGTGACACCCTTCGTCAAGAGGTATATTTAACGACCGATACAGAAAGGACGGACATGGCCGACCGCGGACGCCCACGGGCCTTCGACCGCGACCTCGCGTTGCGCCGCGCCATGGAGGTCTTCTGGGAGCACGGATACGAAGGCACGTCCATCACCGATCTCACCGCCGCCATGGGGATAAACTCCCCCAGCCTGTACGCGGCATTCGGCGGCAAAGAAGCGCTCTTCCGGGAGGCGGTCGAACTCTACGGACGCCTCGAGGGCAGCTACACCGGCCGCGCGCTGAGCGACCAACCCACGGCCCGCACCGCGATCGAAACGATGCTGCGCGACAACATCCGCGCGTACACCGCCGCGGACCAGCCACACGGTTGCATGGTCGTCCTCGCCGGGTCGACGTACACAATGCGCACGGAGAGCGTCCGCGACCTCCTCGCGGACAAACGCCGCGAAACCCACACCCGGGTGCACGCCCGGCTCGACCGCGGCGTCGCCGAGGGTGACCTGCCGGCCGACACCGATACCGCGGAACTCGCCGAGTTCTACACGACGATCCTCTACGGACTGTCCATCCGCGCCCGCGACGGCGCCGGCCACGACGAACTCACCCGGGCCGTCGACCGCGCCATGACCGCGTGGCCGACCCACTGACCGGCGGGATACGGCACCAGCGGGTCACATACGACGTAGGGCGGAAATACGTTCGCTCAATTGGTCCGCTGTAGCGAGGGCCGTGGGCGGGCCGCCGCACTGGCGGCGCAGTTCGCCGTGGATGACCCCGTGTGGTTTACCCGTGCGGTGGTGGTGCATGGCGACCAGGCTGTTCAGCTCGCGGCGGAGTTCCCCCAGTTTGTCGGCGGTCGCCACTCGCTCGGCGGCGTTGCCGGCGGGGACGGAGGACGGTGCGGTGGGCGCCGGTTCGGGCTTGGAGCGTTCGGCGACCTGGCGCGCCTGGCGTTCCCGCAGGAGAGCTCGCATCTGCTCGGCATCGAGCAGGCCCGGAATGCCCAGATAATCCGCTTCCTCGGCGCTACCGGAGAACGTTGCGGTACCGAACGAGGACCCGTCGTAGATCACCTGGTCGAGTTCGGCGTCGGCAGCCAGCGGTACGAACCGTTTCTCTTCCTCACCCGGTTCGTCCCGCTGTTTGTTCGCCTCGGTCAGCAGCTCGTCGTCGAGACCGTCCTTCTCGCGGTGCGGTTTACCGATCACATGGTCGCGCTGCAGTTCGAGCTGCGCGGCCAGGTCGAGCAGAACAGGGACCGAGGGCAGGAACACACTGGCCGTCTCGCCCCGCCGCCGGGCACGCACGAAGCGGCCGATGGCCTGTGCGAAGTACAGCGGGGTGGAGGCGCTGGTGGCATAAACCCCGACCGCCAGCCGCGGAACGTCCACACCTTCGGACACCATGCGCACCGCGACCATCCACGGCTGGTTGCCGGCGGCGAATTCACCGATCCGGGCCGAGGACGTCGGATCGTCGGACAGCACCAGCACGGGCTTGTTTCCCGTGAGATGTTCCAGGAGTTCGGCATACAACCGGGCGCGTTCCTGGTCGGAGGCGATCACCAGCCCGCCGGCGTCGGACATACCGCCTTCGCGAAGCTGCGCGAGCCGCATATCCGCGGCGCGCAGTACGGCGTAGATCCAGTCGCCCGCGGGGTCGAGCGCGGTACGCCAGGCCCGGGCGGTCTGCTCGGCGTTCAGTGGTTCACCGAGCCGGGCCGTGTACTCCTCACCCGCACTGTCCCGCCAGTGCGCCTCACCCGAATACGCGAGGAAGACGACCGGGCGCACGACACCGTCGGCCAGCGCCTCGGCATAGCCGTAGGAATGATCCGCCCGCGACCGCGGCAGCCCGGCCTCGTCGGGTTCGTAGGTGACGAACGGGATCTGGCTGTCGTCGCTGCGGAACGGGGTACCGGTGAGTGCCAGCCGCCGAGTGGCGTCGCCGAATGCCTCGGCCACCGCGTCACCCCAGCTCTTGGCGTCACCGGCGTGATGGATCTCGTCCAGGATCACCAGAGTGCGACGGTTCTCCGTCCGCACCCGATGCTTGAACGGATGCGCCGCCACCTGGGCGTAGGTGACGACCACGCCGTGATAGTCACCCGAAGTGCCACCGGTCGTATTGGAGAAGTTCGAATCCAGCGCGATGCCCGACCGCGCCGCCGAGGCAGCCCACTGGTGTTTCAGATGCTCGGTGGGCGCGACCACGGTGATCTGATCCACCGTTCGATCGGCCAGCAGTTCGGCGGCCACCCGCAGCGCGAACGTGGTCTTACCGGCGCCCGGGGTGGCGACGGCAAGGAAATCACGGGGTTTGGTGGCCAGATAACGGGTCAGGGCGCGCCGCTGCCAGGCGCGCAGGGATGCGCCCGGAACTTCCGTCGCCGTGGCGCCGCTCGCATCGGTCACGGAGACAAACACTAGCGGCCGCCGCCACGATGGTGCCAAACCGGCGCGGCCGCCGCGACCGGTGTCACATACGTCGGTGACGCCGCGCCGGGTAACCGGTGATTCACCTGCCGACCGCCGACACGTCCGCCGTGCGCCACACCACGGGGTGTACGGGTAGGAGATGCTGGACTGATCATGCACAGCTACGGAAACGAACCCGGGAGCCCGCGCCGGGATACCTCGTGGCTGCGGCATGCCCTGGTCCAGACCCGGCGGCTGGTCGTCCGGGTCGCGGTGAAGTCCTGGAACGATTCGATCTTCGCCAAATCCGCCGCCGCGGCGTTCTGGCAGACGTTGTCGCTGGTACCGCTGCTGTTCGGATTATTGGGCGGTCTGGGGTACGTCAGTGGCCTGTTCGGGCCCGACACCGTCGAGATCGTCGAATCGAAAATTCTGACCTTCAGCCGTGATCTCTTCAACCCCAGCGTTGTCACCGATCTCATCGAACCGACCGTCCGCGATGTCCTCGGCCAGGGCCGCGCGGCCTTCGTTTCGGTGGGCTTCGTGCTTTCGCTCTGGGCGGGCTCGTCGGCCATGGCGACCTTTGTCGACGCAATCGTCGAAGCACACGGCCAGCAGGACGCGCGCCACCCGGTCTGGCAGCGGATCTTCGCTCTGCTGCTGTACGTGCAGTTCCTGGTCGCGGCGGTGTTCATCCTGCCGCTCATCGCGCTGGGACCGGTACTGATCGGCCGGATCCTGCCCGATGCGTGGCGCGAACCCGGGCTGCGGCTGATCGATTCCTTCTACTACCCCGCGGTGGGATTACTGCTCATCGTCGGCCTGGCCACGCTCTACAAATTCGCCCTGCACAGTTCACTGCCGTACCACCGGCTGTTCTGGGGCGCGCTGCTCGCGGGAGTGTTCTTCATGGCGGCCAGCGATGTGCTGCGCCGATACCTGGCGCTGGTCACCCGCACCGGAGTCACCTACGGCGCACTGGCCACCCCGATCGCGTTCCTGCTGTTCACGTTCTTCCTCGGTTTCGCGGTGATCCTCGGCGCCGAGTTCAATGCCGCCGTACAAGAGTTCTGGCCGGCGCGGGCAACCCGGATCGAACAGTTCAGGGCCTGGCTGGCCAAACGCCGCGATACACCACCGGGCGAGGACCGGGAGCCGCCCGAACCGGGTGCGCACCGGATCCCGCCGCATCGCCGCGGGCACGCCGGCGCACGGGACAGCGGCACCGGTGGCACACCGGCGTCGTCGACCCTGCGCTGAAAGAGCGCTCAGTCGCCCTTACGCAGCTGCTCGTAGACCTTCTTGCACTCCGGGCACACGGGCGAGCCGGGCTTCGGCGAGCGCGTCACCGGGAACACTTCACCGCACAGCGCCACCACCATCGTGCCCATCACGGCACTCTCGGCGATCCGGTCCTTCTTCACATAGTGGAAGAACTTCGGGGTGTCGTCACCGGTGGTTTCGTCGGTGGTCGTATCGGGGCGAACCAGAGTATCGGTACTCACGCACTCCATGATGCCGTACCGCACCGCCGTCCTCACGCACCGCCGGGTACCCACCGGGGTTACGCCCACGCCGCGGTAGTGCAAGACTCGAAGGTATGCAGCAGCACGGCGAAGACTCCGGGCGCGGCCCGGAGCACATCGACGCCGGTGCGAGCGGTCTCGGTGAAGACATCGGCGCACCGCGGCCGGCCCGTCCCCCCCGTTCGTCCGGATACTTTCCCGGTGACGACGCGAAACACGCGGCACTGATCACCGAGGCGGCACCTTCCTTCCAGGACCAGCATCGCGCCCGGGTACGCCGCTACACGATCATCATGGCGTTCCGGATTCCCGCGCTGATCCTGGCCGGTATCTCCTACTCCGTCTTCGGGAACGCCCTGATCGCGATTCTGATCATGGCGGCATCTGTACCTCTGCCATGGGTCGCGGTACTCATCGCCAACGATCGCCCACCCCGGGACAAGAACGAACCCAGCCGCTGGGACCGCCCGCGCACCGCGCTCGAAGAACGCCGCCACGACGCGATCGACGGATAACAGCTATCGGCGCCGGGCGCCGGTGGCACCGCACGCGAGTGGCAGAGTACGCCTGTGCCCATACACGGATCGACCGCCGCCTCGCCCCTCACCGCACTGTGCCCGGACCTGCGCGCGGCCCTGACTCGCGTGGGCTACGAGGCCGACACGCTCCTGGAGGTTCTGGGCCCCGAGGTGCACAGCGCCCTGGGACGTGGTGAACCGGTCCCCGTGCGGCGCGCCGCCCGTACCGCGGGCGAATTGGGCACGCTGGTGCGGCTGCTGCTCCTCGGCGATGCGGTCCCCGAGGGGGAGGTTGCGGCGGCACTGGCACCGGTCGCGGTGGCCGACGCCGTCGCGGCCGGACTCCTGTCCACCGAGGGCGACCTCGTGCGCGCGGCCCTCGACCTGCGCCCGATCGATACCGGCGCGGGTAATCGCTGGGTGCTGTCCGATCTCGACGATTCGATGCACCGCCGGACACTGACCGAGGACCATGTACTCGGTGTCGGCCATGCATCGCTGTCGTTGTTGCGGGCGACCCCGGCGGCCCCTGTCGGTTCGGTGCTGGATCTCGGCACCGGCTGCGGTGTCCAGGCAGTGCATGCCGCCGGCTACGCCCGTTCCGTGACCGCCACCGATATCAATACGCGCGCCCTGCGGCTGGCCGAGGCCACCGCCGCACTGAACGAGCTCGATATCGAACTGCTCCCCGGATCGTGGTTCGAGCCGGTCGCCGGACGCCGATTCGATCAGGTGGTCGCCAATCCACCGTTCGTCGTCGGTCCCGCCCGGGTCGAGCACACCTACCGGGATTCCGGGCTCGCCCTCGACGGGGCGAGCGAACTGGTGATCTCCCGCCTTCCGGATCTGCTCGCGCCCGGCGGGACGGCGGCTGTACTGGCTGCCTGGGTCCACACCGAGGACGAGGACTGGCGGCAGCGCGTTTCGGGTTGGTTGCCCGCATACGGCATCGACGCATGGGTCGTACAGCGCGATATCGCCGATCCGGCGCTGTACGTCGGCACCTGGCTGCGCGACGCCGGTCTGGACCCGCGCAGCCCGGCGGCCCAGGAGCGGGCCGAGGAGTGGCTGGCCGCCCTGGAGAGAGCGGAGGTCACCGGAATCGGCTTCGGGTTCGTCTACCTGCGTGCCTTCGACGGCCCCACCGAGGTCCTGGCCGAGGACCTGACCCACGGCTTCGAGGACCCGCTCGGCGCGGAGGCGCTCGCCCATTTCGAACGGTCGGCCTGGTTGCGGGCGGTGGCCGCCGACCCGGCGACCGCCTGGAACTGCCGCTACCGGGTCGATCCGGCCACCGCGCTGGAACGGGTCTACCTGCCCGGCGAGGACGGCTGGAATCAGCGGGTGGCACGCCTGCACCGCGGAGACGGGCCCCGCTGGCAGCACGAGGTCGACGAGACCACCGTCTCCCTGCTGGCGGGAATGCGATCCGACGGCCTGCCGTTGTATGAACTGATCGAACTGCTGGCACTGTCCCAGGGATCCGACGAGGTGGACCCGGAATTCGCCACGGCGGCGCTGGGGGTGGTCACCGGCTTGGTGCGGCACGGACTGGTGCACCCGGTCTAGACGTTCACCTCCGCGGTGGCTGTTCTTCGCGTCCCGGCCCGTTCCGTTCTCAGGAACTTCTCAGAACGTAACCCTGAAAACCGCAGTTCAGAGCGGTTTATCCGCGCCCGGCGAGGGAACTTTCCCTATGTCGGGTCCGTTGTTCGGAGTGAGACACCACCGACAGGAGGCAAGTCATGACAAGCCCCGCCACCACTCGTGTGCGCCCCAGTGATACGGACCTCGACGCCCAGAGCCCTGCCGCCGACCTGGTACGCGTGTACCTGAACGGGATCGGACGGACCGCGCTGCTCACCGCCGCCGACGAAGTGGAACTGGCCAAGCGCATCGAGGCGGGTCTCTATGCCCAGCACCTGCTGGAGACCGGCAAGCGTTTGTCGGCGACCCGCAAGCGTGATCTGGCGATCGTCGTCCGGGAGGGCCAAGCCGCACGGTCGCACCTGCTGGAAGCCAATCTGAGGCTGGTCGTCTCGCTCGCGAAGCGGTACACGGGTCGCGGGATGCCCCTACTGGACCTGATCCAGGAGGGCAACCTCGGCCTGATCCGCGCGATGGAGAAATTCGACTACGCCAAAGGCTTCAAGTTCTCCACCTACGCCACCTGGTGGATCCGCCAGGCCATCACCCGCGGTATGGCCGATCAGAGCCGCACCATCCGGCTTCCGGTCCATCTCGTGGAGCAGGTCAACAAGCTCGCCCGGATCAAGCGTGAACTGCATCAACAGCTCGGCCGGGAAGCCACCGATGCGGAACTGGCTGCCGAATCGGGTATCGCGGTGGAGAAGATCGCCGATCTTCTCGACCACAGCCGCGACCCGGTGAGCCTGGATATGCCGGTCGGTAACGACGAAGAAGCCCCGCTGGGCGATTTCATCGAGGATTCCGAGGCGACATCGGCCGAAAGCGCCGTGATCGCCGGCCTGCTGCACCACGATGTCCGCAGCGTGCTGAACACCCTCGACGAACGCGAACAGCAGGTTATCCGGTTGCGTTTCGGCCTGGACGACGGGCAGCCGCGCACCCTCGATCAGATCGGCAAACTGTTCGGTCTGTCCCGGGAGCGGGTCCGCCAGATCGAGCGCGAGGTCATGTCGAAGCTCCGCAAGGGCGAACGAGCCGACCGGCTGCGTGCCTACGCCAGCTGACCGTCGACAACCCCACACGAATCCACGATGACCGGCCTCCTCGGCCGGTCATCGGCGACTTCTGGGACGATCGGTCGCCTCCGGATCGGGTCGTGGGGAACACATGCCACGCCCGCGCTGCACACCAGCTTCTCGCCAACCGGGCCCGCCCGCTCTCGCACAACCCCGCGGCGCTGAGCAGCCGCGCAGGACCGGCCGCTCAGCGAGGTATCCGCGGATTTCGCGCCGGCCGCCGACTTCGAGCCGGAGCGACCGAGGCACCGGTTGTCACCGTGCGACCCGACCACGCGGAAATCCGGGATGTGAATCTGCTTCAGCCGAGGCGTCGCGGGCCGGTATCGAAACGACTCGGCTGCGGTCCGATCCGGGCACGGGCATACAGGATCGCGGCCGATTCCGGGCTGGCAAGTACCGGCTCGCAGGACAGTTCCCGCATTTCGGGGAGGTCGTCGAACAGGGCCGATATCCGCCGGGTCAGGTCGATCAAGGCGGCCTTGTCGACCCGCGGGCTGGCCGGTGTGCCGTTCAGCAGCGGCGCGGCCCGCGGGGCGTCGATCAAGGCGGCGGCCTCGTCCGCGGAGAGTGGTAGCGCGCGATAGGCCCGGTCACCCAGCAACTCGATAATCGGTCCCGACAGACCGAATTCGATAACCGAACCGAACGCTGGATCGTCCTGCACCCGCAGCACGCAACCGACGCCCTTGGGCGCCATCCGCTGAATATGCAGGAGCGGATCGCCGCACAAGTCCACGAGATCACGGTAGGCCTGGCGTACCGCTTCGGGCCGCCACAGGTCCAAGCGCACCCAGCTCATATCGGGCCGCCGCCGCCAGCTCTCGTTGGTCGCCTTCGCAGCCACCGGATAGCCGAGTTCTTCGGCTGCGGCCACCGCCGATTCGACATCACGGACCGCACGGAAATCGACGACCGAAATTCCATAGCAGGCAAGTAGCGCAACCGTCTCGTCGTCGGCCAGCCTGCGGCCGCCACCCGAATCACGCATCCATCCGGCCATCAATGCGACCGCGCGTTCGCTGTCGATCCCGGCCGGACGGGCCGAATCGGTATCGGGCCGGGTGGTGGTCGCCGGGTCCGGCCCGACGGGTCGATCGCGCCAACGGGCGTAGCGCTGTACCCGCGCCAGTGCCCGCACGGCACGCGCCGGGTCCGGGAAGGACGGGATGGAACCGCGGATCGCTGCGGCTCCCGCCCCACGCACCGCAAGTAGATCCGGGATACCGTCCCCGCTGGCGAAGGTGGTGAGTACCGGCTTGTCGCCGGATACGGTGGCCACGGCGGTACGGATCGCTTCCGCATACCCGTTCTGCGGCAACGGGATCGGCGGCGCGAAAATGACGATCACCGCGTCGGTATCGTCCGCGCGCAGGGCCGCGGTCACGGCGGTGAGGTAATCGTCGGGCGTTGCCTGCGGTCCGAGATCCACCGGTTCCGCGGCGCTGAGCCCCTCGCTGCGGGCGGCGTCGGCGGTGAGCCAGTTGAGAGCCGTACTGTTTCCCACGATCGCCGGACGAGGACCGCGAGGTAGCGGCTGGTAACCCAGCAGCGCCGCGCAGTCGAACATCTCCGAGATCGATTCCGCCTGAACGACACCGGACTGGGCGAACAGATCGCGGACGATAGCGCGATCCAGTTCCCCGCCCGAATCCCCGCGCGCCGCCAGCCGGCTCGGGCTCACCGCCACGATCGGTTTGTTCCGTGCGACCCGGCGCGCGATCCGGGAGAACTTCCGCGGGTTACCGAAACTCTCCAGGTACAGCAGGATCACATCGGTGTCGGCATCGGTATCCCAGTACTGCAGTAGGTCGTTACCGGAGACATCGGCGCGGTTACCAGCGGATACGAAGGTGGACAAGCCCAGATTCCGGGTGGCCGCCTCGGCCAGGATCGCCACGCCCAAAGGCCCCGACTGACAGAAGAACCCGATTCGCCCGCGGCCGGGCAGCACCGTGGCCAGGGTCGCATTGAGCCCGACGGCCGGATCGGTATTGGCGATACCGAGGGCGCTCGGCCCCACGACTCGCATGCCGTGGCCGCGGGCGGCCGCGACCAGTTCCGCTTCGGCAGCGCGACCCTGTTCCCCGGTTTCACTGAAGCCCGCCGACAACACCAGCAGACCCTTGACCCCCTTGGCCATACAGTCGTCGAGTACCGAACCGATCTCGGCGGCCGGCACCGCCACCACCGCCAGATCGACCTCTTCGGGGATATCACGCACCGTGGGATAGGCGTGCACTCCCCGGACCGAACGGCGCCCGGGATTCACCGGATACACCGCACCGTGGTACGAGCCGTCGAGCAGATTCGCCAAGACCACCCCACCGACCCGTCCGGTACTGGGGGTGGCACCGATGATCGCCACCGAGCGCGGCGCGAGCAGATTGCCGACGCTGCGGGCCTCCGAGGCCCGCTCGCGCGCATCCCGGACCGAACGTAACGCCTCGGTGGGATCGATGGCGAACTCGAGGTGCAGCACCGACCCGTCGCGGCTGCGTTCGACCTGGTAACCCGCCTCCCGGAATACCGTGACCATCACCGTGTTCTCCGCCAGTACCTCCGCGACGAAGGTTTCGATCCCGTTCTCCGCCGCCGCGCCCGCCAGATGCTCGAGCAGGATCGAACCGAGGCCGCGGCCCTGGTGACCGTCCGCCACGACGAAAGCGACCTCCGCGGAGCGCTTGCCCGATCGGTCGAGCAGTTCGTACCGGCCCACGGCGATGATCGAATCCCCGAGCACGACGACCAGACCGACCCGATCGCGATAGTCGACATGCGTGGTGCGGTACAGATCCTTCGGTGAGATCCGCGGGTAGGGCCCGAAGTAGCGCAGATACCGGGTGCGTTCGGAGAGCGCGGTGTGGAATCGCTGTAGTTCGTCGGCGTCCGCGGGGGTGATCGGGCGCAACCGCACCACACCTCCGTCGGAGGCCAGGACATCGGCGTGCCAGTGCTGCGGTGCCGGGGCCGGGTCGTCGGGTACAGTTTCGGCCGGTTCAGTCACGCGGGTCCTCCGGGTCCAGGCCGAGCGGGCCGAAGCACGCACGGCGGGTGGCGAGGACGGCGGTATCGACCGCGCGCTGCGCGCGGTCGATCCGGGCGTCCCCGGTTTCCGCGGTCCCCCCCGGGCCGTCCCAGCGCTGGAACGCGATATCCACACCGTCGCCCATCGTGCGGGGCGGCGATATCCGCGGCCTTTCGGTTTGCACGAGATCGATCCAATCCTGCGGTATTGCGGTCGCCGGGTCCACCGGGCGGTCCAGGGCGAGGGCGAGAAGATGGGTCCAGGCGCGCGGCACCACCCGGACCAGGCCGTACCCGCCACCCCCGACCGCCAGCCATCGCCCCTCGGCGTACCGGTCGGCCAGATCACGCATGGCGGCGAAGGCGGCCGTCTGGCCCTCGACACCGAGTTCGAGATCGGCCAGCGGATCCTCCCGGTGGGTGTCGACACCGCATTGACTGATGATCAGCTGCGGCCGGAACGCCGCGACCGCGCCGGGTACGACCGCATGGAACGCGCGCAACCATTGCGGGTCCCGGGTACCCGGTAGCAGCGGCAGGTTGATCGCGGTGCCGTCACCCGAACCGCTACCCGTCTCCTCCGGCCAGCCCGTGTTCGGCCACAACGTCGCGGGGTGCTGGTGGATCGAGAGTGTGAGTACGCGCGGATCCCGGTAGAACGCGTGCTGTACGCCGTCCCCGTGGTGGACGTCCACGTCGATGTAGGCGATCCGGTCGAAACCGTGGTCGAGCAGCCACGAGATGGCCACCGCGACGTCGTTGTACACACAGAAGCCGGCCGCACGCCCCGGCATGGCATGGTGCATCCCGCCGCCGATGCTCACCGCCCGCCGGGTGGATCCCGCCGCGATCTCCCGAGCCGCGGCCAGTGTGCCGCCCACGATCACCGACGAGGCCTCGTGCATCCGGGGGAAGACCGGGTTGTCGGACGAGCCGAGGCCGTAGGGCGGGTCCACCTGTTCCTCGCCGGGCACCGCCCGGCGTACCGCCTCGATGTAGTCCCCGGTGTGTACGCGAAGCAACTCACCGGTATCGGCCGCGGCCGGCTCCAGCGTTTCGATACCGTCCAGCACGCCGAGCGCGCGCGCCAGTGCCATGGTGTACCGCAGCCGGGCCGGTTTCATCGGGTGGTCGGGGGTCCACGAGTACTCGAGAAACCGGTCGCTCCACACGACTGTCGCCGCATGCGGGTCGCCGCATTCTGCCTGCGGTGCTGAAGTGGCCATGATCGCAACCGTATCGGGAAGGGCGGAACCCCATCCGACGTTGTCATGCAGTAGAAATACATGTATGTGCGACAGCGGCGCCGAACCGCGCGCCGCCGGTATTCCCATCGCGTCACGCGACCCGCTCCGTCCGACCGGGGTCGCTGGTGCGCAGGTAGAATTCGTGCCGACGAAGGGGCAACAGTGAAGGATCTGGTCGACACCACGGAGATGTATCTCCGTACCATCTACGACCTCGAGGAGGAGGGCGTAGTACCCCTGCGCGCCCGGATCGCGGAGCGCCTCGAGCAGAGCGGGCCGACGGTGAGTCAGACCGTGGCACGGATGGAACGCGACGGGCTGCTCTTGGTCGCGGGTGACCGGCATCTCGAGCTGACCGACAAGGGGCGCAGCATGGCGGTGGCCGTGATGCGCAAACACCGGCTGGCGGAGCGGCTGCTCGTCGATATCATCGGCCTGGACTGGCAGAACGTCCACGCCGAGGCCTGTCGCTGGGAACATGTGATGAGCGAGGACGTCGAGCGGCGGCTGGTCGAGGTGCTCAACCACCCCACCACCTCGCCCTACGGCAACCCCATCCCCGGCTTGGACGAACTCGGTATCAATGCCGCCGATCTGCACGAGGAGCCGCTGAAACGGCTTTCCGAGCTGCCGCAGGGCCGGACGCACGCCGTGGTGGTGCGGCGGCTGGCCGAACATATCCAGACCGATCCGGAGGTGATCGGCCGGTTGCGGGAGGCCGGCGTGGTGCCCGATGCCCGCGTGACGGTCGAGAGCAAACCGGGAGCCGTGGTGATCACCGTTCCGGGGCACGGGGGTTTCGAGCTTCCCGACGAAATGGCCCACGCCGTCCAGGTAAAGCTGGTCTGACCCATGGAACTCCTGGTCACCGGCGGTGCCGGTTATGTGGGTGGGGTATGCGCGCTCGTCCTGCGGGAGCAGGGACACGATGTGGTCGTCGTGGACGATCTGTCGACCGGTAATGCAGACGGAGTGCCGGCGGGTGTCGAATTCGTCGAAGGCGATGTGGCCGAGGTCGCGCCGGATCTGCTGCGCGCCCGTCGGTTCGACGGTGTTCTGCATTTCGCGGCGCAGTCGTTGGTCGGTGAATCGGTACAGCAGCCGGGAAAGTACTGGCACGGCAACGTGGTGAAAACGCTTGCGCTGCTCGAGGCCATCCGGGAGACCGGAACTCCGCGGCTGGTGTTCTCCTCGACCGCGGCGGTGTACGGCGAACCGGAGCAGGTTCCGATCACCGAGGATGCGCCCGCCCGGCCCACCAATCCCTACGGTGCGTCCAAACTGGCCATCGATCATGCGATCACGTCCTATTCGGTGGCGCACGGATTGGCCGCCACCAGTCTGCGCTATTTCAACGTGGCAGGCGCCTACGGCGGCCTGGGCGAGAACCGGGTGGTGGAAACCCATCTGATCCCGCTGGTGTTGCAGGTCGCGGCGGGCCATCGGGATTCCATCGCAGTGTTCGGTACCGATTGGCCGACACCGGACGGGACCGCGGTGCGCGACTACATCCACATCCTGGATCTGGCGCAGGCGCATCTGCTGGCCCTGGAATCCGCTACCGAAGGCACCCATCGGGTGTTCAATCTCGGTAGCGGCACCGGGTTCTCGGTGCGCGAGGTGATTTCGGCGTGCCGGCGGGTCACCGGCCATCCGATCACCGCGGTCGACGCGCCCCGACGCGCGGGCGATCCGGCGGTGCTCATCGCCTCCAGCCGCCGGGCAGTCGACGAACTCGGCTGGAAGCCCGAGCACAACGATCTCGACGAGATCGTTTCCACCGCATGGGCCTATCTGCAGAGTCTCGGCCCCCGCGCGCACAGCGCCCGCTGACTCAGGTGGATCGTTCACCACTGCGTGGCGTCCATATCCACGCCGAGGGTGGCGGCACAGTCCCTGCCGCACCGCGCCAGGTCGCGGAGGCGCTCCGGGCGCATCCCGGCCTCGAGTGCGGTGTGCAGCAGGGTGGCCATCGAATGATGCGGGTCCGCATCGAGGGCGGCGTCCAGGGCGATCCCGGCGAACGGGCCGTCGCCGCGGACGTAGGCGAAATAGCCCAGCAGCATGGCCGTTTCGGCCCGGTCGGCACCCTCCAGCGCACGCGCCAGTCGTGACCACACCTGCTCGGCCGCCTCGGCATGCATGGTCGCGGCCAGCGCGAACATGCAGTCCCGCAATTCCCGGTCGCGCAGTGCCACGGCGATATCGGCGAGTTCACGGGCGTCGAGGTCGGCACCGGATTCGGTGTTCGAGATCAACCAGAGCATGGTGACGAGTTCCCCGCGCAGGAAACCGATCGGGTCCTCGCGCCGGGCCGCGGCGGCGTACCGGTCCTTGGCGCGGGCCTGCGCCGCGCCCAGCTCGGCCGAAACCTGAGCACACAATGCGGGATCCGGCGCGATCAGCGCGGTCAGTTCGTCTCGGCAGCGGCGGATCGGCCGGCCGTCCAGGACTCGATTCAGCGTCACCCGAGAGGCGACCGGGTCGGCGATGAGACCGCGCCGGCCCGGATCGGTGACACTCCACCAGGGGTGGCCCTCGCAGATCGAGTGGGCCGCCCAAACGGCGCGGACCGGCACAGCGGCGGCCGCCAACCGGTGCTCCAGTGCGGCGAGGACCGGAATCGGTTGCAATGACGGCCCTTCCGGATCCGGCAATCCCTCGTCGACGAGTACGACGAGCACCCCCACCACGCCCGGCCGGGCGCAGACTCGCGATGCCGCCGCGGCGACGGTCCCGTCGTCGAACGGCCGCCCGTCGGCGGGCGGCCGCAGATCGAACCGGACGACGAGATCGATGACCGCGCTGTCCGGGGCGTCGGGCGCGGCACAGAGCACGGCCAGCACCAACGAACGTTCGGGACGGAATCCGAGCATGGCGGGAATCGCTGCGATCAGGTCCCCCGGATCGTCGAGCCGCGCCGGACCGGGCCGGGTGAGCCGGTCGTATTCGCCCGTCGCTCCCTCGGCGCAGCGGAGCAGTGCCGAGCCGGCCGGTTTGTCGCCGGCCTGGGCGGGTAGCACGCCGGAGCGGGCAGTGGTCGCCCCGGGTGTCCGGGTGCCGAGTGCCCGGGCGGTCGGGCATCGGCCGCCGGCGCCGGCGGCAGCTCGGCCACCGGGGGCGGGCGCCGGATGATCGGGTGCGCGGAGCGGGCCGGCAAGAGAATGTGGGACGGAGGTCGCTGCGGGTGTCATGGACCGATCATGGGGCGCGGGTTCTCGCAGCTCGCCGTCGTGAGCTGCGAGGATGCCGGAAACAGGCAAGTCTGTGGATAACTTCGGGTTGTGTACGGATTCGCCGCCCGGAGGCCGGGTGCACGGCCTCGGGGAAGCATCGGAGCCGAAAGCGATACATCCGCGCGAGGGCTGTGCCACACTCCCTTCGTTCGGCGGCCGCGCACCACCCCCGATTCGGCATCGAGGCCGGTCGGCGCCGGGAATTCACCGGCGGCAGCCGCTGTTGTCACCGCAGAGAGCCGATGTACGGCCCCGTGTGGCCGTTCATCGTCATGGGGGACAATGAAGTGTGATTCGCGGCTCGCGGCGCGGCAGCGAACACCAGCAGTTGCTCTACCGGCCCCGCCGACGGATCGCGCAGGAAGGAGTACGCGATGGACTACGAGTCGCGAATGTACGAACTGGAGTTCCCCGCTCCGCAGCTGTCGTCCGACGACGGCTCGGGGCCGGTTCTGGTGCACGGCCTCGAGGGTTACTCCGACGCCGGCCACGCCGTCCGGCTTGCCACGACCCACCTGCGGGAAAGCCTGGAAAGTGAGCTGGTCGCGTCGTTCGATGTCGACGAGCTGCTGGACTACCGGTCGCGGCGGCCGTTGATGACCTTCAAAACGGATCATTTCGCCGACTACGCCGAACCCGAACTGAATCTGTGGGCGGTACGTGATACCGCGGGCACGCCGTTCCTCCTCCTTGCCGGGATGGAACCCGACCTGCGCTGGGAGAAGTTCACCACCGCGGTGCGGCTGCTCGCCGAACAGCTCGGAGTTCGCCGCACCATCGGCCTCAGCGCCATCCCGATGGCGATTCCACATACCCGCCCGCTGGGCGTGACGGCGCATTCCTCGAACCGCGATCTGATCCCGGACAACCAGCGCTGGCCCGGTGAACTGCAGGTTCCGGCCAGCGCCTCCACCCTCCTGGAATATCGGATGGCCCAGCACGGCCACGAATCGCTGGGTTTCTCGGTGCACGTTCCGCACTACCTGGCGCAGACGTCCTACCCGGAGGCCGCGCAGACGCTGCTCGAACATCTCGGCGAGAACTCCGGCCTGCAATTCCCGCTGGGGGCTCTCGGTGAGGCCGCGGCGCGGGTCCGCGAGCAGGTCAACGAGCATATCGCCGGAAATGCCGAGGTGGAGACAGTGGTGCAGGCGCTGGAGCGCCAGTACGACACGTTCGTCACCGCCCAGGAGCGCCAGTCCAGTCTGCTGGTCGGCGAGGGTGAGCTGCCGAGCGGCGAGGAGCTGGGTGCCGAGTTCGAACGCTTCCTGGCCGAACAGGGTGGCTACTCCGACGACGAACAGAACTGAGCGAGGTGATCACCGGCACACGGACACCGTGCCGGTGATCGGCACCGGGCACGACGTAGGGTGTCCCGGGTGGATCTGACCGAACTGCTGGAGATACCGGGAACCGACGCCGACGCGTTGTACGAGTCGTTCGCGATATGGGCAGCCGATCAGGGGACACCGCTGTATCCAGCGCAGGACGAGGCGCTGATGGAACTGGCCTCCGGATCCCATGTCATCCTCTCCACCCCGACCGGCTCGGGGAAATCTCTGGTCGCGGTCGGCGCGCATCTGTTCGCCTTGACGGCAGGCCGGCGTACGTATTACACCGCCCCCATCAAGGCGCTGGTGAGCGAGAAGTTCTTCGCGCTGTGCGAGGTGTTCGGTGCCGAACGGGTCGGTATGGTGACCGGCGACGCTGCCGTCAACCCGACCGCGCCGATCATCTGCGCCACCGCCGAAATCCTGGCCAACCTCGCGCTGCGCGAGGGCGCGAACGCCGATATCGGCCAGGTGGTGATGGACGAATTCCACTTCTACGCCGACCCCGATCGGGGCTGGGCCTGGCAGGTTCCGCTGCTGGAACTGCCGAACGCCCAGTTCTTGCTGATGTCCGCGACACTCGGCGAGGTCGATTTCTTCGCCGCCGACCTCGAGCGGCGCACCGGCCGCAGTGCCGCGGTGGTGGCCGGCACCGAACGCCCGGTCCCGCTGAACTTCTCCTACGCCCGGACACCGATCACCGAAACCCTCACCGAGTTGGTGACGACCCACCAGGCACCGGTCTATGTCGTCCATTTCACCCAGGCCGCAGCGCTGGAGCGCGCACAGGCGCTGACCAGCGCGAACTTCGCCAGCCGGGCCGAGAAGGACGCGATCGCCGAGGCACTGGGCGAGTTCCGGTTCTCTTCCGGTTTCGGCCGGACGCTGTCGCGGCTGATCCGGCACGGAATCGGTGTGCATCATGCGGGAATGCTGCCCAAGTACCGGCGGCTGGTCGAACGCCTCGCCCAGGACGGCCTGCTGAAAGTCGTCTGCGGTACCGACACTCTCGGTGTGGGCATCAACGTGCCCATCCGCACGGTATTGCTGACCGGGCTCACCAAGTTCGACGGGGTCCGTACCCGGCGGCTCAAGGCTCGCGAATTCCATCAGATCGCCGGCCGCGCCGGGCGGGCGGGTTTCGACACGATGGGCACTGTGGTGGTGCAGGCACCCGAGCACGAGGTCGAGAACGCCCGGATGCTGGCGAAGGCGGGCAACGACCCGAAGAAGATGCGCAAGGTGCAGCGCCGCAAACCGCCCGAAGGTTTTGTGTCGTGGAGCGAGGAAACCTTCCAGCGTCTGGTTGCCGCCGCGCCCGAGCCGATGGTGTCGCGGTTCGCGGTGACCAACGCCATGCTGCTGAACGTGATCGCGCGCCCGGGCAACTGTTTCGAGGCCATGCGCCATCTGCTGGAGGACAATCACGAGCCGCGGCCGGCGCAGCGGCGGCATATTCTGCGGGCCGTGCGGTTGTATCGGGCCCTACGTGATGCCGGGGTCGTGCAACAGCTACCGGAACCCGACGCGCAGGGCCGTTACGCCCGTCTCACCGTGGACCTGCAGCGCGACTTCGCCTTGGACCAGCCCCTGTCGCCGTTCGCCCTGGCGGCATTCGAACTACTGGACCGGGATTCGCCCGATTACGCGCTGGACATGGTGTCGCTGGTCGAGGCCACACTGGAGGATCCGCGCCAGCTGCTGATGGCTCAACAGCACAAGGCCCGCGGCGAGGCGGTGGCCGAGATGAAGGCCGAGGGGATCGAATACGACGAGCGGATGGAACTGCTCGAGGAGATCACCTGGCCGAAACCGCTGGCCGAACTGATCGAGGCAGCCTACGAGACCTATCGGGCCGGACACCCGTGGCTGTCGGAGTTCGCACCGTCGCCGAAATCGGTGGTCCGCGATATGGTCGAGCGGGCGATGACCTTCACCGAGCTGATCTCGTATTACGAGTTGGCCCGTTCGGAAGGCGTTGTCCTGCGGTATCTCGCCGATGCCTACCGGGCGCTACGGCGCACCGTGCCGGAGGCTGCCCGGACCGAGGAGTTGGACGATCTCACCGAGTGGCTGGGTGAGCTGGTGCGCCAGGTGGATTCGAGCCTGCTCGACGAATGGGAGCAGCTGACGGGGGCGGGCGCCGAAACCGATGCCGAACAGCTCGCGTTCGGTGCCGAAACCGTCCGTCCTGTCACTGCCAATGAGCGCGCCTTCAAGGTGATGGTGCGCAATGCGATGTTCCGCCGGGTCGAACTGGCATCCCGCCGCCGGTGGGCCGAGCTGACGGATCTGTCCCCGGGTCCGGACTGGGCGGCCGATCTCGAACCCTATTTCGCCGAGTACGACGGTATCGGCACCGGCCCGGACGCCCGGGGCCCACAGCTTTTCCGGATCGAGACACGCCCCGGCTTCTGGCAGGTCCGGCAGGTCATCGACGACCCGGCCGGCGATCACGGCTGGGCGATTCTCGCCACCGTGGATCTGGCCGAATCCGATGCCGCGGGCGATGTGGTGTTCGACGAGGTCACGGTGGTATCCGGGTGACCGCCGACGGCGAATGAGTGAGGTCGAGGGGTCGTGACGGCGGAGTTCACCGGCCGGCATGTGCTGGCCGAGTTCGGTGGGGTCGACAGTGCGCTGTGCGACGACCGGGATCGGCTCACGGCCGCCCTGCACGCTGCGCTGACCACCGCGGGGGTCACCATCTGCGAAATGGTGAGCAAGCAGTTCGAGCCGTACGGGGTCACCGTGCTGGCGCTGCTCGCCGAGTCACACGCTTCCCTGCACACGTACCCGGAGACCGGTGACATCTTCGTCGATGTCTTCACCTGTGGCGCCTCCGCCGAGAGCGCCGAGGCCGTCGCCGACCACCTGCGCGCCGCATTGGCACCGCGCCGGGTGCGGATCTCGACGGTGCGGCGCGGCCGGGCACCGGCGCCCGGCAGGGACGGAGCCGAGGTCGGCGGCGGATGACTCGCCGGCCGCTCCAGCTGTCCCGCCCACATGCACCATCGCTCCCGCTGGACCGGCGGCCCGGGCGGGGCCGGGAGGTGTCGGCTCAGCCGAAGGCGGCGGTGGCCAGCATATAGGCCATTCCGAGGTCCATGATCACGTGCGGTAGCACCCCGAGCGGGATACCACGGCCCGGTGTGGCCGGATGCGCCGCCCACCACAGCCGGCCCCCGCGCAGCGCGGTCACCGCTACCGCGACCGCATCGGCCAGGAACAACAGCGCGAGGACGGTCACCGGCACCGCCCCCGGCCCACCACCGTGTCCGTCGGCGGAGTGTCCCGACATGGTCGCCAGCATCACACCGGCCGCGATGAGGTGATAACCGAGCGCCCCGGCGCGCCCCGCACCGGCCGACCGGTTCCGCACGAGCCGGGCAGCCGACAGCAGACCGAAGACCAGCGTCATCGCGAGCAGCACACCGTGCAACGCGTGGGCGTGCACCTGAGTGGGAAACAGCACCATGACCGACATCACGGCGCACATCAACAAATGCGCCGCGTCCGATTCGTGGTCGCCGGCCACATTTCCACAGCCCGCACCGGCCAGGCCCTGTTGCCCCGCCCGCACCGGGCGCGGCGTCACCCGGGCCAGCACAATCGCCGCCGCGACGGCGAAGGCGAGCGCGGCGCAAACCCGTACCGCCGTCTGATCGATCCCGAATTCGCCCATGCCGCATTGCCTTTCGATGAGGGAAGCGCCATCGAACATGGTCGCACGGCAACCCCGACGAGGGCACGGCTTCGACCGGAACGGACCCGGTCCGCGTATCGGAGTTCGCTCGGCCACCGCGGTATCCGGTGTGCCCCGGTTCCCGCGTTTTCGCGGTGGCGCACCCCGCCCGGCCGCCGATCCTGCGTGACCGCCGCCGGTGGCCACCCGAGGTTTCGTTACGCTGGTTGTCGCAATGACCAGGACTGCAGTCACTCACCGGGAGCTTCGTACCCGGTTGACCTCCCTCACCCTCCGCGACGAACACCGGCTGCGCAAACAGCTCGACCGGGTACGCGGCGGCGATCTCGCCCGGATCGAATCCGAGATCGGTGCCGCCGAACAACGCGTCGCGGCGCGGCGCGCGGCGCTGCCCACGATCACGTACCCGGAGCAACTACC
The DNA here is from genome assembly GCF_029868855.1 of Nocardia carnea. Classification (GTDB taxonomy): domain Bacteria; phylum Actinomycetota; class Actinomycetes; order Mycobacteriales; family Mycobacteriaceae; genus Nocardia; species Nocardia carnea_A. The sequence continues at coordinate 22,762 of NZ_JARWOV010000267.1, forward strand.
GGTGACGGCGCGGCGCGACGATATCGCCGCCGCCATCGCCGCGAACCAGGTGGTGGTCGTCGCCGGGGAGACCGGGTCCGGTAAGACCACGCAGATCCCCAAGATCTGTCTCGAGCTGGGTCGGGGTATCCGGGGCGCGATCGGGCACACCCAGCCGCGCCGGCTGGCCGCCCGGACGGTCGCGGAGCGGATCGCCACGGAGCTGGATACCGAACTGGGTGACGCGGTCGGCTACACGGTGCGTTTCACCGATCAGGCGGCCGAGCACACACTGGTCAAACTGATGACCGACGGAATCCTGCTCGCGGAGATACAACGCGACCGTATGTTGCGGGCCTACGACACGATCATCATCGACGAGGCCCACGAACGCAGTCTCAATATCGACTTCCTGCTCGGTTACCTGAAGCAGCTGCTGCCGCGGCGGCCGGACCTGAAGATCATCATCACCTCGGCCACCATCGACCCGGAGTTGTTCGCCCGGCATTTCGCGGACGAGGCGGGTGAGCCGGCTCCGATCGTCGAGGTATCGGGCCGCTCGTATCCCGTCGAGGTCCGCTACCGCCCGCTGGCACTGCCCGTCGTGGCGGATACCGAGGACGACGAGAACGGCGCGGTGGATCGCGACCCGGTCGACGCCATCTGCGATGCCGTGGTCGAACTGTTCGCCGAGGGCGACGGCGATGTGCTGGTCTTCCTGTCCGGCGAACGGGAGATCCGCGATACCGCCGACGCGCTCACCGATCTGAAACTCGCCCGGACCGAGATCCTGCCGCTGTACGCGCGACTGTCGGCGGCCGAACAGCATCGTGTCTTCGCACCGCACACCGGGCGCCGTGTGGTCCTGTCCACCAATGTCGCCGAGACCTCGCTGACGGTTCCCGGGATCCGCTACGTCGTCGACCCCGGAACCGCGCGGATCTCCCGGTATTCGATGCGGACCAAGGTACAGCGGCTACCGATCGAACCGATATCCCAGGCCTCGGCGCGGCAGCGGTCGGGTCGCTGCGGCCGGGTGGCCGACGGTATCTGCATCCGCCTGTACTCCGAGGAGGATTTCGACGCGCGACCGGCGTTCACGGACCCGGAGATCCTGCGGACCAATCTCGCCGCGGTCATCCTGCAGATGACCTCGCTCGGACTGGGCGGTATCGAACGATTCCCGTTCGTCGAGGCACCGGACAGCAGGGCCGTCCGCGATGGTGTCGCGCTGCTCGAGGAACTCGGTGCCCTGGTCCGCCGGGCCACGGAACCGGGAGCCGCCGGACCGGCCGGACTTGCGGACTCTCCTATCGGAGACGGGTCGGGCTCCACGGAAACGCAGACTCGGAACTCCGCCGACAACGCGGACACCGATTCCCAGCCCGTCGCGTCACAGGAGAAACCGGCCGGAGCCCCGGAGGCGGATTCCGCAGGATCCCGTCCGGGCCGGCGCCCCGCACGCCCGGGTGCGGCATCGGGACATACGCTCACCGCGACCGGACGGGAGATGGCCCGGTTGCCGGTGGATCCCCGGATGGGCCGCATGCTCGTCGAGGCGCACCGCACCGGCTGCTTGGCCGATGTGCTGGTGATCGTGGCCGCGCTGTCGATCCAGGACGTACGTGAACGGCCCGCCTCTCAGCAGCAGGCCGCCGATACCGCACACGCCCGGTTCAGTGTGCCGAACTCGGATTTCCTGTCGTACCTGCGGCTCTGGGAGTACCTCAACGGTCAGCGGCGCGCCCTGTCGGCCAACCGGTTCCGCCGGATGTGCCGGGAGGAGTTCCTGCACTATCTGCGGATCCGGGAATGGCAGGATCTCTACGGCCAGTTGCGCACCATCACCAAGGGCATGGGCTGGTCGCTGCACGACGGCTCGGCCGAATCCGGCCCATCGCAGCGCAGCGCCGCCGGAGAAACCTCCGACGCGGGCCCGGTGTCCCGGCAGCGTGGCCGCAACACCCGTAAACCGGAGCGCAGGGCAGGCGGCCGCGACACCGGGGCCGCCTCTCCTCATCCGTCCGGTCCGCGCCCGCTCGACGAGATGACACCCGATACCGACCCGTGGGATTCCACGGCGATCCATCAGGCGCTGCTGTCGGGCATGCTGTCGCATATCGGTGTCCGCGAGGCCGAGTCCCGGGAGTTCCTGGGTGCGCGCAATGCCAAATTCATGATCTTCCCGGGCTCCGGGCTGGCCAAGAAACCGCCGCGCTGGGTGATGGCCGCGGAACTGGTGGAGACGTCGCGGTTGTGGGGCCGGATGGCGGCCCGGATCGAACCCGAGTGGGCCGAGCGGCTCGCCGGGGACCTCGTGAAACGCAACTACTCCGAACCGCACTGGTCGTCTCGGCGTGGTACCGCCCGTGCCTACGAACGAGTAACGCTCTACGGGGTTCCGCTGGTCACCGGCCGGCTCGTCGACTACGGCCGCATCGATCCCCGAACCACCCGGGAACTGTTCCTGCGCCACGCCCTCGTCCAGGGCGAATGGCAGACCCGGCACGAGTTCTTCCACCGCAACCGCGCCCTGCTCGACGATATCGCCGATCTGGAGCACCGGGCCCGGCGCCGCGACATCCTGGTCGACGACGAGGTGCTGTTCGACTTCTACGATCAGCGGATACCGGCCGATATCGTCTCGGTGCGGCATTTCGACACCTGGTGGAAAACCGCCCGGCGCAGCGATCCGCACCAACTCGATTTCACGACCGACGCCGTGGTCAACGAGGACGCCGCCCGGCTCGATCCGGCGGCTTTCCCGGATACCTGGCGGCAGGGCGAGCTGTCATTCCCGCTCACCTACCAGTTCGAGCCGGGGCAGGCCGACGACGGTGTGACGGTGCGGATTCCGGTCGCGCAACTCGCCCATGTCCGGGCGGTCGGATTCGATTGGCTGGTACCCGGGATGCGGGCGGAACTGGCCGCGGCACTCATCAAGACCCTGCCGAAGCAACTGCGGCGCACAGTGGTGCCGGCCCCGGATTTCGCCACCGCCGCGCTCGCCGCGCTCACTGCCCGCGCCGAACCGTTACGCACCGGGCTGGCCCGCGAACTCACCCGGCTGGCGGGTATCCCCATCGCCGCGGCCGATCTGAACCCCGCCGCGCTCCCCGACCACCTTCGGATGACCTTCGCCGCCGTCGACACCGACGGCCGGACCCTCGCAACCAGCAAGAGTCTGGCCGACCTCAGAACCCGGCTGTCCGATCAGGTTTCGGCGTCGGTGGCCGCGGCGACGGCCGGAGCCGAACGGGCCGCCGCCACCGTGTGGACATCGGAATCGCTGGGCACACTGCCGCCCACGGTGCGCCGGGAGGTCGGCGGGCAGCCGATCACCGGCTATCCAGCGCTGGTGCCGGAGGCCGACGGGGTAGCGGTCCGGGTGCTCAAGACACCTGGCGAACAGGCGCGGGCCATGCGCGCCGGAACGCGGGCATTGGTACTCGCCGCGATCCCGACCTCGGTCCGGGCGGTGACCGCCGGTCTGTCCCCGGCAGACCGGTTGGTGCTGAGCCAGAATCCGTACGGATCGGTGGAGGCGCTGGTCGAGGATTGCCGCGCAGCGGCCGCCGATCAGCTCATCACCGCTGCCGGTGGACCGGTACGCGATCCGGATCGGTTCGATCGGCTCGTGGCGGCGATCAGGCCGAAGTTCAACGACGTGGTGACCCGGATAGTCCGCTTGGTGGTACCGGTACTCGCTGCGGCGCACGAGGTTTCGGCCGCGCTGCCGGGGGTCCGGGAATCCGATATCGCCGCCGATGTGCGAGATCAGCTGGCGGAACTGGTATTCGACGGTTTCGTATCGGAGTGGGGTCCGGCCCGGCTGCGGGAACTCCCCCGGTATCTCCGGGGGGCTGCCGCCCGGCTCGCGGCCCTGCCCGGTTCGGCCGACCGCGACCGCCGGGCCATGGCGGAGCTCGATGCGGCGGCAGCGGTCTACGATCGCCTGATCACCGGTTCTCCGGAATCGCGTCGACGCGCACCAGAGGTCATCGAGATCTGGTGGATGATCCAGGAACTGCGGGTGAGCCTGTTCGCACAGAAGCTCGGCACGCCGTATCCGGTATCGGTGAAGCGGATCCAGAAAGCGGCCGACGCCATCCGGCGCTGAAGGCGACGACCACCGCACCCGAAACGACGGCACGCATCGTCCGGGGGTCGGTGTGCGACCTCCGCGCACGGCACGCCGCCCTCGATCGACGTGGCCCCGTTTCCGCGTCCACGGTATGCGGTGGTCACCGGCCACCCGGCGACGCCCGATCAGTCGCTCGCGGCGACCGCCGCGCGCGCCCGGCGTATCTCCCGGATCTCGCGTTCGAAATCCTCGGCCGAAGTGAACGATCGATACACCGAGGCGAAGCGCAGATACGCCACCTCGTCCAGTTCGCGTAGCGGCCCGAGTATCGCCAGGCCGACCTCATGGCTCGGCACCTCGGGCGACCCTTTGGCCCGGACCGCGTCCTCCACCTGCTGAGCCAGCAGGTTCAGTGCGTCGTCGTCGACCTCGCGGCCCTGACAGGCACGGCGTACCCCGCGAATAACCTTTTCGCGGCTGAAGGGTTCGGTGACCCCGCTGCGTTTGACCACGGAGAGAATCGCCGTTTCCACGGTGGTGAAACGGCGGCCGCATTCCGGGCATGCGCGTCTGCGGCGAATGGCGGCGCCCTCGTCGGCCAGTCGCGAGTCGACGACCCGGGAGTCGGGGTGTCGGCAGTACGGGCAATGCATCCGGGGTCCTTCGTCGCTGCGAACGCTCGCGGCCGAACCGGCGGCGGTCGCGGGTCCGGCGAGCGCTGGCACCGGGTGGCTGCCCGGTACCGGGTGGGCCGGTAACTGGCACCGGCTCATCTGCATAACACATCGAGGATACCGGCATGGGGTGTGCCGTGCTTGCGCTCACCCCGGGGCGGCGCGCGGGCGGGTGCACGACCTACCGGGCTCCGGCCGGGCCACCGGGCGCAGCGGGCACCGCCACGGCCGGAATTCCGGGCATTTCCGGGGCCGGCGGCGGCTCGGGGGCACGGAGATGCGCGAGCGCGAGGAAACCGGCCACCACCGCGGCGGTGAGTACGGCCGTCACCGCCGTCGCCGCGAAGCCGGCGCGGGCACGCTGGACGAGTTCGGCCGGTTCGGGCGCGACGGCCCAGCCCCGGCCGGGCGGGTCCGTCCGCAGGGCGGTGGACGAACGACCGGCGGGGCGCAGTCCCGGCCGCGCGCCCCCCGGGGCCGGGCGGGGCGCGCGGCGGCACGACGGCGGACCCGGCGAACCGGTACGTCGGCCGCCGCGGGTTCGGCCTCGACCTCCGCGACCGGCACCGACGGCTGCTCATCGGCCGCCAGCACGAAGACCGCACCGGCGCTGTCGGCCACCGGAGCGGCCGTGGATCGAGCGACGCGACGCCGGCGGGTCCGGGCCTCCGAAGCGCTGTCGGCGGTCCCTCCACCCACCGGCGGCGCTCCTCCACCGGCGGATTCCGGCTGCGTCGCACCAGCCGTGGCCGACGACGCAGCAGTGCCGTTCGGCGCAGCCGCAGGGGCAGCGGTGCCATTCGGTGCGGATACCGGTTCGCCCGGCGTTCCGGCCGCGTGACCGGAATCGGCAGGCGGCCGACCCTGTTCCGCAACCGCACTCACCGGTACAGCGGTCACCTCCGGCTCGACGGGCGAGGTGTCGCCCGCATCCGCGGCATCGGTCGATCCGGTGACACCGTGGGCGCCGGCTGTGGCCGGTTCATCGGCCTCCGGCTGGGTGACCGGATCGCCGGTGAGGGCTGCGCCGGCACCCTCAGCGACGACCGTTTCGGTGGCAGCGACATCCGCCGTCTCCGCGGCAGCGGCTTCGTGAGCGTCTGCGGCAGCGGGCTCAGGAACATCCGCGGCAGCCTCGGGAGCGCCCGCGGCAACGGGCGGCGAGGTATCCGCGGCAGCCGCTTCGGGCACCGCGCGGGCACCGCTACCGTTGGCCTCGGCGGCCGGACGATCACCGGACGACGCGGCGCCCGCCGACCGCCGGACCCGGGTGCGGCGGCGCCGGGGCTCCGCGGGAGCACCGCTGTCCGGACGACTCTCGTTGCCGGTCGCGGCTGCCGGTTCACCGGCCGCGCCCTGATCCGCGGCTGTCGCCGCTTCGTCCGCCGCGTCTTCCGACTGGTGCGCGGCCATGGCCAACGCCACCGGATGGGCCCGTTTGACCGCCGCGTCCTCCTCGGTGATCTCGGGCACCGGAGCCGGTGCGGCCGCGGCGGGCGCGGCCTTGTCGCGGTTGCGGCGCCGTTTCGAACCCGATTCGCGGCCCCGGCCCGCCCCCTCGTCGCCGCCGCCCGTTTCCACCGGGTAGCTGTGCACCAGGATCCCGCGGCCGTGGCAGTGCTCGCAGGTGGTGGAGAAGGCCTCCACCAGGCCCGTGCCGAGCTTCTTGCGGGTCATCTGCACCAGGCCGAGCGAGGTGACCTCGGAGACCTGATGGCGGGTGCGATCGCGGCCCAACGCCTCGGTGAGCCGGCGCAGCACCAGGTCGCGGTTGGATTCGAGGACCATATCGATGAAATCGACCACGATCATGCCGCCGATATCGCGCAACCGCATCTGCCGCACGATCTCCTCGGCGGCTTCGAGGTTGTTACGGGTGACGGTTTCCTCGAGATTCCCGCCACCGGATCCGGTGAACTTACCGGTGTTCACATCGACCACGGTCATGGCCTCGGTCCGGTCGATCACCAGGGTGCCGCCGGACGGCAGCCACACCTTGCGGTCCAGCGCCTTGGCCAGCTGTTCGTCGATCCGGTAGGCCTCGAAAACATCGACCCCGTTGTTCTCGTGCCGGGAAACCCGCGCGAGCAGATCCGGAGCGACGGTGCCGATATATTTCTCGACCGTGTTCCAGGAGCGTTCGCCCTCGATCACCAGTTTCGAGAAATCCTCGTTGAACAGGTCGCGAACCACCTTCACCAGCAGGTCCGGCTCTTCGTAGAGGGTTTTGGGGGCATTCGATTCGCCCTCGGCAGCGGCGGCGATCTTGCGCCACGCGGACTGCAACCGCTCGACATCGCGGGTCAGTTCCGCCTCGCTGACACCTTCGGAGGCGGTCCTGATGATCACCCCGGCATCGGCGGGCACGATCTCGCGCAGGATCTCCTTGAGACGTTTGCGCTCGGTATCGGGCAGTTTGCGACTGATCCCGGTGGAGGTGCCGCCCGGCACGTACACCAGGAAACGGCCGGCGAGACTGATCTGGGTGGTCAACCGGGCACCCTTGTGCCCGACCGGATCCTTGCTGACCTGCACCAGCACCTGATCGCCTGGTTTGAGCGCCTGCTCGATCTTGCGTTCCTTACCGCCGAGCCCGGCCGCCTCCCAGTTCACCTCACCGGCGTAGAGCACACCGTTGCGGCCCCGGCCGATATCGACGAACGCGGCCTCCATACTCGGCAGCACGTTCTGCACCTTGCCCAGGTACACATTGCCCACCATGGACGCCGAGCCGGTGCTGGTGACGAAATGTTCGACGAGGATGTTGTCCTCGAGCACCGCGACCTGGGTGGCCGACGGATGTCCGGGGAACTCCTTCTCCCGGACCACCATCACCCGGTCGACCGATTCGCGGCGCGCCAGAAATTCCGATTCGGTGAGGATCGGCGGGCGGCGCCGCCCGGCCTCGCGGCCGTCCCGCCGGCGCTGCCGTTTGGCCTCGAGCCGGGTGGAGCCGGTAATGCCCTGGACCTCGTCCACGGTGGCGCGGGCCCTGGTCTTGTTCCGCGGTTCGCGTTCATGGACGACCGTATTCGGCGGATCGTCCTCGGCGGAGTCGGCCGTCTCGCCGGACTCCCCGGATACCTTCCGGCGACGGCGGCGACGCCTGCGACGGCTCGAGCCACCCTCGGATTCCTCGCCGGTATCGCCGGCGTCCTGGTCGGCGATATCCTCGTCGGCCGCGGATTTGTCCTCGGTCTCTGCGGACGCTTCCGCCGTTTCGGCGGACTCGCCGTCCTCGGCATCGTTGTCGTCGCCCTCGGACTGCTGTTCCCCGCGACCGCGGCCCCTGCCCCGGCGGCCCCGGCGACGGCGGCGCGGCTGATCGTCGGAATCGCCGCCCTGTTCGTCCCCGGTTTCGTCATCGGATTCGCTGTCCGCGGACGGCTCCACCTCGGCGTGCCGTTCGGGCTTCTGCTCGACCTGCCGTTCGGGCTTCTGCTCGACCTGCTGCTCCGCCTGCTGTTCGGCCTTGCGGCGGCGGCGCAGATCCTCGGCGGCGGCCGCGTCCGGAGAGAGGAACAGCGGGGCCGCGACGACCGCGCTTTCGAAAACGACCGGTTCGGCCGCGGTGGGTTCCTCGCGTACCGGGCTCGCGAACAGGTTCGCCGCGGCGGTGAACGCGGGCGGCGGTGTGGACGGAGAGGTCGGTGCATTCGTGGAGACGGTGGCGGAGACAGATACCGCCGCGGGACCGGACGGTTCCGCGGCACCCTCGGTCCCGGTAGCCGGACCGGCTTGTGCGCCGCGATCGCGCTGCGCCGGCTCCCCGGTTCCGGTTTTGTCGCCGCGCGCGGTAGCTTCCGCCGGTTCAGTGGTTCCGGTGGACGCACCGATATCGGCGGTGCCGGTCGGCGCGGGGACCGCGGACGCACTGCCCGGCGCCGTGGGTTGCCCGCTACCGGAATCGGCCGCACCCGATTCGGCCGTGCCCTGCTCACCGGTGGTGGAGGAGGCCGCCGCGGCGGATCCGGCGGGAGCGGTTCCGGTGGCGGGTTCCGGAGCGAGCCCGGTACCGGCGGCCACCACATCGGGCGCGGTCGGTTCCTCCGGTTCCCACACGCCCGCGCCCGCGGCCACGGTTTCGGTCGCGATGCCCGGGATTTGCCCGGAACCGCCATCCGGCGCCGGAGCGGGACTCGCCGCCTGCTCCGACCCGGTGACGGCGGTCTCGGCATCCGTAGCGGAGGTGCCGGCCTCGTCTGCAGCAGTGGGCTCGTTCGCAGCCCCCTCCTGCCCGGCCGGGCCCGTTTCCGAGCCGGCCGCGGCCGGCTCGAACAGGCCCGGATCGGCGAGCGCCAAGTTGGGGGTGGTCAACGATTCGCGGACCGATTCCGCGACTGCCCGGTCCACACTCGACTGCGGACTGCGGACCTCGGTCCCCAGTTCGCTGAGTTTGGCCAGGATGCGTTTGCTGGTCACGCCCAAGCGCTTGGCAAGGGCGTGCACTCGGATTCGCTCCGGCAAGTGATCGTCGTCCTGTGATGTTGTGTCCAGCGGCTCTTGATCGGCCACGAAGTCTCCTCGGGCCCCCGGGCGCGTTCCTCTACGAGTGACGCGGCCGTCGCGGGGACGCTTTCCGTCCGCCTCGCGCGGTTGGCGCGAGGTCAATGGTCTCGCCCCGCGTGCCCGGTTATCTCCACTATCGAACGTCGGTCGGGCTAACTGGCCACGCGGCGCCTGGCATATGGCTGAACGCCGCGGTCCGAGCACTCGTCCAGCGCGCCGGGCAGACGCAGCCGAGATCTCCGGCTTCTACGTCCGCGGCAGCGATGGCGGCATCGTTCCGCAGTGTGTCATCCGGTCGCACCCAGTGTCGGGCGCAACCAAGTACCAGTATCCCACACCGTGCGCCAGGTGTTCGCCATGGCGCTGCGCAAGGCACTCGCACGGATCCGGAAAGCCCGTTACCGGGCAGTGTTCAGAGCGGGAATTCGGGGAACCAGAGGGAGATCTCGCGTTTGGCGGACTCGGGCGAGTCCGATCCGTGCACCAGGTTCGACTGGGTCTCGAGACCCAGATCGCCGCGGATACTGCCGGGGGCGGCTTTCTCCACCGGATCGGTGCCGCCGGCCAGTTGCCGGAAGGCGGCAATGGCGCGCGGACCCTCCAGGACTGCCGCGACCACGGGGCCCGAAGTGATGAACTCGATCAGCGAGCCGAAGAACGGTTTATCGGCGTGCTCGGCGTAGTGCTCACCGGCCAGTTCCTCGCTCACCTGCTTGAGCTCGAGGGCGGCGATCTTCAGGCCCTTGCGCTCGACCCGGCTCAGTACCTCGCCGACACAACCGCGGGCCACGCCGTCCGGTTTGATCAGAATGAACGTCTGCTCTGTCACGCGGCCAGCCTAATGGGCACGGTCGAGCCCGCCTCGACCGCAGTCCGCACACGGCCTCGAGTAGCCGATCCGGTGGTCACCGGAGCGCGCGGCACGCAGCCTTACCGAGGACTGCCGCCCATCCGTTGACTGGGCAGGGTCCCCGCCTCCATCCGGCGTTTGACATCGGACCGCAGCACCAGGATGAACCCCCAGACGATGAGGAAAACAATGCCGATGATCGCGATGGAGATATGGAAGATGCCACCGATCAGCACCAGCGCCTGCAACCCCAGATTGAACGGTATGGCCCAGGACCGCCGCTGCAGACCGGCACCGGCGATCATGACCAGCGCGAGCACCACCAGGTAGGTCCCCGAGACCCAGGTGACCCCCCCGGCGATATCGGCGACCACCGGCAGAGCGAGCAGCACCGTGATCGCCTCGAGCACCAGCGCCCCCGCCATCACTCCGCGTAGTCCCTTCCACGGATCGGGTGCGGTAGGAACCGGCTCGGGCCCCTTGGGTTCGCTCTCACTCATCATGCGTCCTTATCGTTGGCGCCGGCATCGCCGATGCTGGGCCCGGCTGCGAGCGACGTACCCGGCGTCACGCCGGGTCCTTGCCGAACAGTGCGCGGGCAGCGCCGGCGGTGACCACCGAACCCGTGACGACCACGCCCGCGCCGGACACCATCTCCCCGCTCTCCCCGGCTTCCTCGGCCAGGGCTACAGCGGTTTCCAGGGCATCGGGCAGGCTCTGCGCGGCGACCACGCGTTCGTCACCGAAGCGCTGCACGGCCAGATCGGCGAGCCGATCGACCGGCAGGGCGCGCGGCGATCCGTTGGTGGTGACGACTATCTCGTCGAATACGGGTTCGAGCGCGGCGAGGATCCCGGCCGCGTCCTTGTCACCGAGAACCGCCACGACCCCGACCAATTTGCGGAAATCGAATTCCGCGGTGAGCGTCGCGGCCAGCGCGGCGGCGCCGGCGGGGTTGTGCGCGGCGTCGATGAACAAGGTGGGCGCGTTGCGCATGCGTTCCAGCCGACCCGGGCTGGTGGCCTCGGCGAAGCCCGCGCGAATCGCATCGATATCGAGCTGGCGCTGCGCACCCGCCCCGAAGAACGCCTCCACCGCGGCGAGCGCGAGAGCGGCATTGTGGGCCTGGTGTTCGCCGTGCAGCGGCAGGAAGATCTCGTCGTATACGCCGCCGAGCCCCTGGAGTTCGAGTTGCTGACCGCCGATGGCGATCCGGCGGTTCAATACCTGGAACTCGGCACCGGCCCGCGCCACGGCCGCGTCCACCTCGACGGCGCGGCGCAGCAGCACATCCATGGCTTCCGGATCCTGCTCGGCGATGATCGCGACATTGTCGACGGGCACCAGCGCTTCGGGGGCGGCTTTGATGATCCCGGCCTTCTCCTTGGCGATGGAGGCCAGGTCGGGACCCAGATAGTCGGTGTGGTCGAGGCCGATGGGGGTGATCACCGCGATCTGGCCGTCGATCACATTGGTGGCGTCCCAGCTGCCGCCCATCCCGGTTTCCACCACCGCCACATCGACCGGCGCCTCGGCGAACGCCGCGTAGGCCATGGCGGTGAGTACCTCGAATTTGCTCATCGGCGGGCCGCCCGCGGAGGCCGACTGTGCGTCGATCATTTCGATATAGGGCTGCAGTTCGCGATACAGCTCCACGTAGTGCGCCGGAGAGATCGGCCGGTTGTCGATTCCGATCCGCTCGGTGGCCAGCTGCAGATGTGGGCTGGTGAGCCGCCCGGTGCGCCGGTGCAGTGCGGTGAGCAGTGAGTCGATCATCCGGGTCACCGAGGTTTTGCCGTTGGTTCCGGCGATATGGATCGCGGGGTAGCCGCGCTGGGGCGAACCCAGCACATCCATCAGCGCCGAGATCCGGGTGAGCGAGGGCTCGATTCTGGTTTCCGGCCAGCGCCGGTCGAGTTCGGCCTCGACCAGCGCCATCTCCGCCAGCTCCACCGGCGACGGCCCGGTGCCGAGCCGGGCGCCGCCGTGCTGGGGCTCCGGTTCCGGGTTCGGTTCGTGATCGTTCACTTGCCGCTCAGCTCGGCCAGCCGGACCCCGATCCGTTCCACCTCGGCCGCGGCGATATCGCGCCGCGACCGGATCTTGTCCACCACCTGTTCCGGCGCTTTGGCCAGGAAGGATTCGTTGCCGAGTTTGGCTTCGGTGCCGGCGAGTTCCTTCTGCGCGGCGGCCAGGTCCTTCTCCAGGCGGCGACGTTCGGCCACCAGGTCCACACTGCCGGAGGTGTCCACCTCGACGGTGACCGTGGTGGTGCTCAGCCGCACCTCCACCGAGGCCGTCGCGGCGAAGGCCTCGCCCGGTTCGGTGAGCCGGCCCAGGCTCGCGACCTCGGGATGCAGATGGGTCAGTCCGGCGGCGTCGAGGCCCAACACCCGCGCGGCGACCTTCTGCTTGTCGTTGAGTCCCTGATCGCTGCGGAACCGGCGGATCTCGGTGACCAGCCGCTGCAGATCGGCGATCCGCTGCGCGGAGCCGCCATCGGCCGGGACCCCGGTGGTCCGCGGCCACTGGGCGATCACCACCGATTCGCCACCGGTCAGCGCCTGCCACAGCGATTCGGTGACGAACGGGATCACCGGGTGCAGCAGCCGCAACACCGAATCCAGGACGGTGCCGAGCACCACGCGAGTGGATTCGGCACGCGCCTCGCTTTCGGTGAACTGGACCTTGGACAGCTCCAGGTACCAGTCGCAGAGTTCGTCCCAGGCGAAGTGGTAGAGCGCCTCGCAGGCCTTACCGAACTCGTAGGCGTCGAACGCGGTATCGACCTCGGTCAGCACCGCGTCCAGTCGGTCGATGATCCAGCGATCGGCGTCGGTGAGCGCTTCGCGAGCCGCGAGGTCACCGGTGCGGGCGCCGTTCATGAGAGCGAACTTGGTGGCGTTGAAGAGTTTGGTGACGAAGCTGCGCGAGGCCAGCGCGTGTGGTTCGCCGACCGACAGGTCGCCACCGGGCTGGGCGCCGCGGGCCAGGGTGAATCGCAGGGCGTCGGCGCCGTAGTCGCGGATCCAGTCCAGTGGGTCGATGCCGTTACCGCGCGATTTCGACATCTTCTTGCCGTACTGATCGCGGATCAGGCCGTGCAGGAACACGTCCTTGAACGGCACCTGGTACTCCGTGCCCTTACCGGCGGTGATCGCGGCGTCGTCGGCGACGAAGGTACCGAACATCATCATCCGAGCGACCCAGAAGAACAGGATGTCGTAGCCGGTGACCAGCACGCTGGTCGGATAGAACTTGGCCAGTTCCGGAGTCGCGTCCGGCCAGCCCATGGTGGAGAAGGGCCACAGTCCGGAGGAGAACCAGGTGTCGAGGACATCGGGATCCTGCACCCAGCCCTCGGGAGCCTCTTCGTCGGGGCCGACACAGACGACTTCGCCTTCGGGTCCGTACCAGATGGGGATGCGGTGGCCCCACCACAGCTGGCGCGAGATGCACCAGTCGTGCATATCGTCGACCCAGTCGAACCAGCGCGGTTCCTGACTTGCCGGGTGGATCACGGTATCCCCGTTGCGCACGGCATCGCCGGCGGCCTTCGCCAGCGCCTCGACCTTCACCCACCACTGCATGGACAGCCGCGGTTCGATCGGTTCGCCGCTGCGCTCGGAATGGCCGACACTGTGCAGGTAGGGGCGTTTCTCCGCGACGACCCGGCCCTCGGAGGCCAGCCGTTCGCGCACCTTCACCCGGGCCTCGAAGCGGTCCATTCCGTCGAATTCGGTTCCGGTACCGGCGATCCTGCCGCGCTCGTCCATGATCGTGGGCATGGGCAGGTTGTGCCGCAGACCCATCTCGAAGTCGTTCGGGTCGTGCGCCGGAGTGATCTTCACCGCGCCGGAACCGAACTCCGGATCGACATAGGAGTCGGCGACGACCGGGATCTGCCGGCCGGTGATGGGGTGTTCGAGCGTGGTGCCGATCAGATCCTGGTACCGCGGATCGTCGGGATGCACTGCGACCGCGGTATCACCGAGCATCGTCTCGACCCGGGTGGTCGCGACGATGACATGCGGTTCGGCATCCTCGAGCGACCCGTAGCGCAGCGACACCAGTTCGCCGGCGACCTCGTCGTATTTGACCTCGATATCGGAGATGGCGGTACGCAGTTCCGGCGACCAGTTCACCAGCCGTTCGGCCCGGTAGATCAGGCCGGCGTCGTAGAGCCGCTTGAAGATGGTCTGCACGGCCCGCGACAGGCCTTCGTCCATGGTGAACCGGTCGCGCGACCAGTCGACACCGTCGCCGAGGGCCCGCATCTGACCCTGGATCGCGCCGCCGGATTCGCGCTTCCAGTCCCAGACCTTCTGCACGAACAAGTCGCGCCCGAAATCCTCTTTGGTTTTTCCGTCGGCCGCGAGTTGCTTCTCGACCACCGACTGGGTCGCGATACCGGCATGGTCCATCCCCGGCAACCACAGCACCTCGTACCCCTGCATCCGCTTCCGGCGCGCAAGGGTGTCCATCAGGGTGTGGTCCAGGGCGTGCCCCATGTGCAGAGTGCCGGTGACATTCGGCGGCGGCAGCACGATCGAGTAGCCGGGCGCGGAACTCTGCGGGTCGGCGGTGAAGTAACCGGCGGCTACCCAGCGTTCGTACAGGTCGGCCTCCACCTCGCCGGGATTCCAGCTCTTGGGGAGGGCATCGGCACGATTACGCGTGTTGTCAGGGGCTGCGCTGGTCACGCGCCGATTCTAGTGTTCGAGGAGAAATGGTTTTCGCAGGGTGCGCGATAAGGTGCCGTCCTCGGCGTGACCACGGGCCCATCGGGACCGAACCCGGAAAAGGCCGAAGGCGGAGCCTTCGGTGGATGAGGGACACCGAAGACTCCGCCTACACCGATCAGACTACCGCCGATCCCCGGCCGCGCCCCGAATCCACAACCAATTCTCAGCTTGAGCACCGGAATTCTCAGATCCGTCACAAACCCGCTACCGGTGCACTCCGCCAGGGCATGTCAGGCGACTGGTTCGGTCCGTGGCTCCGGCCCCGCCGGAGCGGCACGGGCCGGGGTATCGGTATCCGCGGCGGCGGGTTTCTCCCGCGCCGCGGTGCGACGACCGGAGAATCGGCGCATCAGGGGGTCGTCGATCCAGTGATAGACGGCCGCCCCCGCCAGGATGGACACGACCAGACTGAGCCCGGCGAACCCCAGCCAGCCGAGCAGCCCGAACTGCTTTCCGCCGATCAAGAACCGGGTGATCAACGCCATCACCGGGAACTGGATCAGGTAGAAGGCAAAGGAGATATTGCCGAGCCAGACCATCCGCGGCGAGGCGGAGAACCCCCGGATACCCGCCAGGTCGCGCGCGGCCAGCGTGGCCACCAGTGCCACCATCGGCGCCAGCAGCAGCGCCGACATCTTGTAGTTCGGCGGCACCACCCAGGTCGCCGCATAGGCGATCATCAGCACGATCACCGGCGGCGCCAGCCGGGTGTTACGCCAGCGGCCCTCCAGGACCAGTCGCGCCGCCAGCACCCCGAGGAAGAACTCGGGCAACCGTGAGAGCGGGAAGTTGTAGCTGAGCCAGTACGACAGGGCCACCGGGATATCGGACTGCTCGAACCAGATGGGCGCGGCATGGAGTTCGAAGTACGGCGACACCTCACCCGGTATCAGCCGCGGCGCGAAGGTATTCGCGATCCCCTTGGGCCCGGGCGCCCACAGGTAATACGCGGTGTGCAGCAGCAGGATCGCCATCAGCAGCCCTGCCAGCGCCCACGGCACCCGATGGCTCCTGATCCGGCGAACCAGCGGCAGCACCAGCGGAAAACTCAGGTAGAACAGGATCTCCGCGGCAAGCGACCAGGACGGCACATTGAGTCCGCCGACCGTCGTCCACTTCGGCACCCAGGTGTGGATCAGCGCGAGGTTCGGAGCCCAGACCACCGGCCGTGTCAAGGGGACGCTCACCACCAGGATGAACGCGCCAGCCGCGACCAGATGGGTCGGGTAGATCTTCAACACCCGGCGCCAATAGAACCGCGGCACCGAGCTACCCGGCCGGAACGACCAATAAATGATGAACCCGGACAGGACGAAGAAGAAGGTCACCCCCGCGGCACCCAGCTGCATCGGCATGAGCTGATGGATCTGCCGGAACAACTCCGACTTCTGGAACGGATACACCGGCAGAAACACCAGGGCGTGCAACAGGAACACGGCGAACGCGGCCCACCACCGTGCCCCCGTCAGCGACGGCAGCGACGGCCGCACCGCCGCCGCATCGAGGAACTCCGATCCGGACTCGACCCGGGCCGGGCCCAGGTTCACCGGCTGATCGCTTCGTACACGGCGTCCGCGGTCACCGCATCGCCGTGTGCCGAGGGATGGAACGGCATCCCGGCCATATCGGCCGCGGGATCGAAGAAACCGTTCAACCAGGGATCTTCCGAGCACAGCCCGTGGCCCGCGGTCACCGAGCGGATATCGACGAACTCGAGTTTCAGCAGCTCCGCGGCTTCTCGTTGCGCGGTATTCAGGCGGTCCAGGTATTCGGTCACCGCGCGTCCCCGCGGCTGCACGACCTGTCCTGCGCCGAGTACGTTCACGCACACGTGTTCCTGCCCCGCCGGGAACAATTCCGGGTAACCGACGAGCATGATCCGTGCCTTCGGCGCGTAATAGCGCATATAGGTGATCACCTCACTGATGCGCTTGGCGTAGAGCTGGCCCGTGACGTTCCGGTATTCGGTGAACCGTCCCTGTTCGGCCGCCTCCAGCCCGCATCCGTCGACGAAGTTGAATACGCACGACTGCAGTGACGTGATCAGCGACGCCGAATTGGTTTTGGACCAGACGTCGTTCATCCCGGTCTGGATAGCGATGACCTCGGTCTCCGGCCCGAAAGCCTGCTGCTTCGCCGCCTCGGCGACCTCGTGCACCAGCCACCAGCCCTGCCCCGAAGCGATCGTGGACCCGCTACAGGACGCATCCACGAAGTCCGGCGTGCCCACGAGTCCCATTCGCTCGCTCAGCCGAGTCGGCCACGAGGTGGGCGCATGCAGGCACTCCTTGGTCCCCGAGAACACCTTCGGGTAGTTCGCGGTGAACGAATCACCGAGCACCACCAGAGACTTGCCCGCGGGGCGGTTGTCTTCGACCGGCGCCGCCACGGCCGGTGCGTACATCGTTGCCACGGTGAGTGCGGCCGCCACCACGGCACCGGCAATCCCACCACGACACCGAAAAAATCTGTGGATCACGAGTTTCCCGTCGCTCAGTAGCCGGCCTGCGGATCGAAATCGGGCAGGGTGAGTGTCGGCTCCGCGGCTTCGGGCTGCGCGGGCGCCGGCTGCGGCGCGGGAGGCTGCGGCGCCGGCTCCTCGGCCGGCGGTTCCGCGGCGGGCGGGGGTTCGACGGCCGGCGGGGGTTCGACAGCGGGCGGCGGGGCCGGGGCCGGGCTCTGCGGGACCGGGGTGGTCGATGCGACGCTCGACGGCGCCTCCGTGCTGGTCGCAATCGTGCTGGAAGTCGTTTCGTGATCGTCGTGCGATTCGGAGTCGTCGCCACACCCGCTTACACCGAGAATTACTGCGGTGCATGCAAACACGGTCACCAGGCAACGTTTCATGAAGCTTCCCAATCCTGCTGGCATTTCGGCATCGTTGAACCCCGCCCGTTCCGGGACGCGGAGTTGTCAGGAACGACATCGCGGGGTCCGCCGAACCCGTTACACTCCGGGTTCCCTCGGGTAGACCAGAAGACTTCACGGCGCTCGGCCAGGCTGAAGCATAGCCCCCGCACCACCTGATGGAGGACCACAGCATTCGCTCCCGCCGAACGTCACACCTCGCTGCGCCGAGCCCGGCCGCCGGAATCGGCCGACGGTGCCCGACTCGGACCGGGCTCACCGTCCGGTTCGCCTTCCCGACCCGCGCGGCGCCGGAGGCGGCGCCGTGGGCACAGTTGCCGAAATCGGTCGCACTGGGGACCCTGGACGACGTGAACCCCCCGCTCGACTCGGTCCCGTTGTATCCACCCGAATCCGTCTTCCCCGACTCGGATTCGCTTGTCCTGAACCCGCGGGGAGTCGTGGACCTACGTGGACGCCGTACCGGGGAGTTGCGGTATCCGCCCACGTCCACAGTGATTTTCGCGGGCATCCCGGGCGCGGGTAAGAGCACCGCGTTGCGCAAGCTGTTCGGCTCCGAGCCCGAAGCCGAAACCGCGCCGGTGGGTCCCGGCGGTGCGCTGGTACTCGATTCGATCCAGGCCCGTAACTCGTGGCGGCACCGGCTGGCCTGGTTGCCCTACCCGCTGTGGCGGCCGGTGGTACATCTGGTGCATTTCCGTCGGATCTGGATCGCCCTGCGCGACCATACCGGTCCGGTGGTGGTCCACGATTGCGGTACCGTCGCGTTCACCCGGCGCATGCTGACCCACTGGGCCGCGCGACACGGTCGCGAGCTGCATATGGTGCTGCTCGATGTCCCCGCCGCGATCGCCCGGGACGGGCAGTACGCCCGCGGGCGACGGGTCGGCCGGGCCTCCTTCAACTGGCATGTACGACGCTGGAGACGCCTGCTGGAACGGGTGGAGAGCGGGACGGGTCCGCAGCCGCAACCGGAATCGATTGTCGTCCTGGACCGCTCCGGGATCGACCACCTGCAAGAAATCCGGTTCGCCGCCTGACCCGGCAGCAGGCATGGTGCCGGCGGCCGGCACGGAACGGAGACCGCACGCGCGGCGTGGCCGGAACGCGGACCCTCGCCTCGTCCGATCCCGCAGCGGCCGGACTCAACACAACACTGTGAGTGCACGGGGTGCGATCCGCAGCGTGACCGGGAGACGCCCGGCGGGTTCACCGTCGGCGGTGGCGGGGGCATCCGGCGCCGACAATCGCACCGATTCGACCCGGTACTGGCTCACCGCGGGATGCTCGATCCGTTTACCGGCCGACAGCGCCGGAAGAATACGCAGCATCTCGAGATGCGACACCTTCCCTACAACGGTCACATCGAGTAGCCCGTCGTCGCAGACGGCGTCGGGGCAGATCCGCATCCCACCCCCGTAGGTAGTGGTGTTACCCACCGCGACCAGCAACGCCTCGGTCTCGACCACCGGATCCGGAGGGTCTCCGCCCAGTTCGATGCGATACGGCACGCTGGTGCCGTGGGCGATCTCGGCGACCGCGGCTAAGGTGTAGCGCAGCCGGCCGCGCGGCCGGCGCATCCGGTTGGCACGCAGAGTGACCCGGGCGTCGTAACCGGTACAGGCAACCGTCGCGAACCACATCGGTTCGTGTGCGCTGGGTTCGAGCCGGCCCAGGTCGATCGTGCGCACGCTTCCCCGGCGGACCAGGTCGGCGGCGGCGAGCGGGTCGTCGCCGATACCCAGTTCGCGGGCGAGATCGTTCCCGGTGCCCACCGGCAGCAGGGCGAGCGGGACCGCCGTATGGGCGAGCGGATCGAGGATTGTGGAGACCAGTCCGTCACCGCCGACACAAACGACCGCGTCGGGCGATCCGGCGGCCAGGCACGCCCGCAACTGTTCCCGTGTTCCGGCGGCCGAAGGGGCGTGGATCTCGATGATCTCGATACCGTCGCGTGACAGCGCGTCCACGATCGCGCGCGCCGCATCGCGAGCCCGGCCCTGCCCTGCGGACGGGTTGGTCACCACGGCGACCGCTCGCATATCGCGGAGATCGGCTCCGCGGCCACCGGCCTCGGTCATGGCAGCAGTGTGCCAGGGTTGAGGATCCCGGCCGGGTCGATTTCGCGTTTCACCGCACGCAACACCCGCACCCCCAGCTCGCCGATCTCGTCCGGTAGCCACCGGCGATGGTCGGCGCCGACGGCGTGATGGTGGGTGATGGTGGCACCGGCGGCGGCGATGGCGTCTCCGGCGGCCTGTTTCGCGGCCTGCCACTGCGTGATCGGATCGTCGAGAAGTTTCGCGACGACGGTGAAGTACAACGACGCGCCGGTCGGGTAGGTATGCGAGATATGGCACATGACCAGCGCGGGCGTGCCCTGGGCGGACAGCGCCTCGGTGAGCGCGGTGGTGACCCGGGTCTTGAGTTCACCGAGGCGGTTCCACGTGGTCGCGGTTTCCAGGGTTTCGCACAGCACCCCGGCGTCCAGCAGCGCGTCGCGCAGGTAGGGTGCCGAGAACCGGCCGTGTTCCCAGGCTCGCGCGGGATCGGGACCCAGTTCGGTACCGCCGGCCGCGCGCAGGAGTTCGGCCGCCTCGGCGCTGCGCGCGGCGACATGGGCAGCGCTGCCCTCGAAGGTCGTCACCGCCAGGCATCCGGAAGCCGGCGCACCGCCGATATCCTTGGAGCGGGCCAGATTCAACCCGGTTTCCGCCTCGTCCGACAGCCGCAAAACGGTCGGGGCGGCGCCCGCCTGCACCACCGCGCGCAACGCGGTGGCACCGGTGGCGAAATCCGGAAACGACCAGGCCATATGGTCCGTGGTCGCGGGGACGGGATGCACCCGCACGGTGACCTCGGTGATCACCCCGAGCGCCCCTTCGGAACCCACGAAGAGCTCACGCAGATCCGGTCCGGCGGCCGAGGCCGGTGCCCGGCCGAGTTCCACCGTCCCGGTGGGTGTGGCCACCCGCAGCCGCTGGACCATATCGTCGAATCGGCCGTATCCCGCGGATGCCTGCCCCGACGATCGGGTCGCGGCGAAACCGCCGATACTGGCGAATTCGAAGCTCTGCGGGAAATGTCCGAGCGAGAGCCCGTGCGCGGCGAGCAACTCTTCGGCGCGCGGCCCGGTGACCCCGGCGCCGAAGGTGGCGGTACCGGAGATCGGGTCGCAGTCCAGCAAGGCGTCGAGGCGGCGCAGGTCCAGGGCGATCACCGTCTCGAAACGGCCGCGCACCGGGTCCAGCCCGCCGACCACACTGGTTCCGCCGCCGAACGGAACGACGGCGATCTCCTGTCCGGAACAGTAGGTGAGAACGTCGGCCACCTGCGAGTGATCGGCCGGATAGACCACGGCATCGGGGGCGTCCTGGGGGCCGGTGGCGCGCCGCCGCAGCAGGTCGAGAGTGCTCTTACCGCCGGCATGCCGCAACCTGGCGACGTGCCCGGTGGATATCTGCTCCTCCCCCACGAGCCGCGCGAGTCCGGCCCGCCGGTCCGCGGACAGGACCGGCGGCCGCAGCGGCACATCGCCCTCATCACGACGTGTCGCCGGTTCCCCGGAGATACCGAACACCTGGCCGAGCAGACCGCGGATCTGCTCCGGCAACGGTGTGTGCCCGGCGGGAACTCCCCAGGCGTCCCACACCATATCGGGTCGTGCTGCTGTCGCGGACGGTTCTTCGGGGGTGTCGCCCTGGCCGGTGGTCATGCGTTACAGTTTGACATGTTCTGTCAAGCAGTAACGAACCGAGACGAGGTCACCGCCCGTGCCCACTGCCGCAGTCCCCGAGGATGCCGGTTCCGTGGACCGGCTCATCCTGGATGCCGCACGTGACTGCGTCGCGGAATTCGGGGTCCGGCGGACCACGCTCGCGGAGGTCGCCCGCCGCGCGCGGGTGAGCCGCCCTACGGTCTACAGGCGCTGGTCCGACAGCCGCGCTCTCATCGGCGAACTGCTGGTGCGGGAACTCCGCGCGATCATCACGGCGGCCGTGCCGGAATCGGGCGACGCACGTACCCGCCTGGTCGCGAGCATCGTGGGCGGCGCGGCGCAGGTGCGATCGAACCCGCTGTTCGGCAAGATCTTCCGCACCGACACCGATCTCATGCTCACCTATGTCTTCGGCCGGCTGGGCCGCAACCAACGCGAACTGCTCGACCTGTTCGGCACCGGTATCCGCGAAGGGCAGGCCGACGGATCGGTACGCCACGGTGACCCGGCGCAGCTGGCCGCGATGCTGCTGTTGATCGCGCAGTCGGCGGTTCAATCGGCGGCCACGGTCGCCGAACTGCTCGACGGACCGGCAATGGACACCGAACTCCGGCACGCCCTGGACGCGTACCTCGCGCCCGAAGCCCCCTCGCCCAGGAAGGAGTAGCGCACGGCCCGATCGGGACGCACTTTGCGGACCACGGCCCGCACGAGCGGGCGGCCGTGCCACGAAACCATGGTCACCAACCCTTCCGGCACCGTCGGCGCCGCGCTCGACGCCGGCCGGCGCACTCGCGAAATCACCGCCCTCGGCGACGACCCGACCATCGACCTACTCGTCATCGGTGGCGGAGTGACGGGCGCAGGTGTAGCACTCGACGCCGCCGCCCGCGGCTTGCGCACACTTCTGGTGGAGAAACACGATCTGGCACACGGCACCAGCCGCTGGAGTTCCAAACTGGTCCACGGCGGCCTGCGCTACCTGGCGAGCGGGCGGGTCGGGATCGCTTACGAGAGCGCCGTGGAACGCGGGATCCTGCTGCGCCGCAACGCACCCCACCTGGTACGGCCGCTACCCCAGCTGGTACCGCTGCTGCCCGATATCGGCCTGCCCTCCCGTGCCCTGATCCGCACCGGTTTCCTGGCCGGCGACCTGTTGCGCGCCGGCGCGCGCACACCGGGTTCGCTGCTACCGCGGTCGCGCCGGGTGACCCGCGCCGAAGTACTGCGCCTGGCCCCGACCGTGCGCCGGGACGGTCTACGCGGCGGACTCCAGGCCTGGGACGGGCAACTGGTCGACGATGCCCGCCTGGTGGTGGCACTGGCCCGGACCGCGGCCGCCCATGGCGCGACCGTCCTCACTCGCGTTGCCGCCGAATCCGTCACCGGCGACGGGGCCACCCTTCGCGACCTCCGCACCGGGGAAACGCTGACCGTGCGCGCCGGCGCGGTGGTGAACGCCACCGGGGTCTGGGCCGACGAGGTCGATCCCAGTATCGAACTGCGGCCCAGCCGCGGCACCCATCTGGTGTTCGATGCCGCGGCCTTCGGCGGCCTCACGGCCGCGCTCACCATCCCGGTCCCGGGTTCGGTCGGCCGCTTCGTGTTCGCCCTGCCCGCACCGCACGGCCGCGTCTATCTCGGTTTGACCGATGAGGACGCACCGGGCCCGGTTCCGGACGAACCCCGCCCCACCCCCGCCGAAGTCGATTTCCTGCTCGACACGGTGAACACGGTGGTGCGCATACCGCTCACCCACAGCGATATCCGCGGTTCCTACGCCGGGCTGCGTCCACTGCTGCGCGCCGGGGGCGACAGCACCGCCGATATCTCGCGCGAACACGCGGTCCTCGTTTCCCCATCCGGTGTGATCACAGTGGTCGGCGGCAAACTCACCACCTACCGGAAAATGGCGCAGGACGCCCTCGACACCGCGATAGCGCACGCCCGCCTGACCGCGGGACCGTGCCGGACAACCGATCTACCGCTGGCCGGCGCAGTCGCCGGAGCAGCCCGCGATCACCTGCTCGCCCCGCAATTGCTGATCGAACGCTACGGCGCCGAAGCACCCGCCGTGGCAGCACTCGCCGCGTCCGACCCCGAACTCGCGGTACCCGTGGCACCGGGAGCCGATGTGCTGGCGGCGGAGTTCGCCTGGTCGATCACCCAGGAAGGCGCCCTGGACGCCGGCGATCTCCTGGATCGCCGCACCCGGATCGGCCTGGTACCGGACGACCGCGCCGCGGCGCGCGCCACCGCCGAGGCGATGGTGGCCGCCTATTCGAAGTGAGCCGCAGCGTAATCCCACTCCGGCACGGACGCGGTCATACAGGCGCGCGGCCAGCGGTCCAGCCCGTGCGCGATCTCCGCGGCCCGCACCGCCCGCAGACCGGGCGTCTCGTCGGCGGCATCGAGGTAGCGGAATCCCAGCCGCGCGTAATAGGGCCCGTTCCACGCGACCTCGGTGAACGTGGTCAGCGTTATCGCCGGCAGCCCGCGCTCCGCGGCCCAGCGGACCGCCCGGTCGATGAGCCGCCGCCCGATCCGCTGTCCCCGGTATCCGGGGAGCACCGACACCTGGTCGATATGAGCGTTCCCGTCCACGACGCTCACGATCAGATACCCCACCGGCACCCCGCCGTGCACCCACACCCACGCCCGGCCGTCGAGCACGAACGCACCGAGGACCTCCGCGGACAGCGGTTCGTCCCCGGCCACCGCGTCCATCCCCACCGCGGCGAACGGTTCCCCCGCCCGCACCTCGATCTCCTGCAGCCGGGGTATATCCGTGGCGATTGCCTCGCGGATCATGAGCACTCCTCGTTCGGTGGCGGCCGACCCACGAACGGTACCCGCGGACGACGTCAGCGGTTTTCCGGAACCCGGCCGGATTCAGCACTGCCCACGGGGCACTTTCGGCGCAAGCCGGTTCCTCCAGGTACTGCTTCGACTCGGTCCCGACGCCGAGCACCGACGCATCGGAGCGATGCCGAACGATCGAGGCACTAGGCGAACGATGCAGCCGGCGAAGGTCGGATTGTGTGCATCGCACCGGGCTCGCCCTGCGAAGTGAAATGAGCCGGTGTCCCTCGGCACGGGTCGGCCGACGCATTTTCTGGAGGGGACACGACTTCGGTGCCGAGACCAGCGAGGCCCTCGAAGTGTTGAGGCCGCGTCGTGCTTCGGTCCTCGATGCGAGGCGGCGCAATCACGAGTGTCGAGGGCTGAAGCACGACGCCTGGGAGGCCTCGCCTCCGCGGCGACGCAGGCGCCGCAAGAAAACACAGCTCGCATCTATGCTGGTGCGGTGGTCTGAGGAAGGAGCCGGGAGTGCGTGTCGATACGTCCACCATCGGTATCGCGCCGGGTGAGGGCCTGGTCGCGCGCTTCGGTGATGTCGTGATCTACCTCGTGGGTGCCAATGCTTCCACCGAGCGGATACTCGGCGCCGTCGAGGCGGTGGCGGATGCGGAGCATCCCGGTGCGGCGATCGCTCAGCGGCTCGCGGCGGTGGTCTTCGGAACCGGTTCGGAACCGCCCCCGTTCGGGTTGGTCGCCCCCACCGCCGACGGCACCCTGGTCCTGCTGCGGGGCCCGGTATCGGCGTTGATCTCCGGCGCGGAAGGGTCCCGGCGGCTGGTCGGTGCGCGTGCTTTCACCTGGGTCGACGAGATCGTGCGCGATCCGGTCCGCACCCTGTCGGTGGGGCCGGGCGCGGACGCCCAGGTGACCCCGTACCCCCGGACCGACCTACGCGCGGGTGTGGTACCCGGCGGTGGCTTCGTGATCCACGCCGCGGTACGCCGGAGCAAGAAGCCCGGCCGGCCCGCTGCGGCGGTCGCGGCGAAACGGGTCGCCGGCGGGGAACCGCCGGCCACGGCGCCGGCCGGGCTGGTCGCCGCCGATCCGGAACCGGTGGCCGATTCCGGGCCACGTACGGGTCTCGCGGCCGCCCGCCCGGCGGAACCGTTACCCGGCACCCGGGCCTGGTCCGCGGCACCCGCGCGGCCCGCGGCGGATCCCATCCGGCTGCGGAAGGAACCGGCGACACCACGAGCGCACGCCGAGCGCAACGGCGCGGACAACCGCAACGGTGCGGACAACGGGGAGAAGACCGCAGCCGTACTGGTCGCCGAGGACGGTACGAGTTACCCGCTGGACCGCGCGTACGTGATCGGCCGCGGCCCCTCGGTGGACGAATCGGTGCGCCGCAAAACCGCCGCCCCGCTGGTACTGCAGCGCGACCGCCATATCTCCCGGGTGCACGCCTACCTCTCGGTGGACGCCGGCAAGGTGTACCTGCGCGACGCCGGCACCGCGGCAGGCACCTTCGTCTCGACTCCCGGCGAACCGCGCTGGACCCGCATCGGGCAATCCCCGACCGAACTACCGCCCGGCGGCCGGATCCGCATCAGCGAACAGGTCCTCACCTACCAGGCGGAATCCACGCACGGAGGTTGAGCGGTGTGCCCGGACCACGCGTCCGCAACGCACAGCGCACAATGGCGGTATGCACCGCAACGGCCCGACCGAGGACATCGACGAATCCGCGCTCACCGTCACACCACCGAAGGCGCAGGCGGCGGGGGTCCGGGCGGTCGGGGTCGCGCTGAAGCGGGCGGTTGCCGATATGGGGGTGGTCCGCACCGCACGCACGCTGGCGCGGGTGAACCAGGTGAACGGATTCGACTGTCCGGGGTGCGCGTGGCCGGAACCCAGCGGGCACCGCCGTCCCGCCGAGTTCTGCGAGAACGGAGCGAAAGCGGTCGCCGAGGAGGCGACCCTGAACACCGTGGGCCCGGAGTTCTTCGCCGAACATTCGATCGCCGATCTCGCCGGGAAGTCCGGGTACTGGCTGGGCCGTCAGGGGCGGCTGACCCACCCCATGGTGCTGCGGCCGGGCGATACCCACTACCGCCCGATCGCGTGGGACGACGCCTACCGCCTCGTCGCCGACCGGTTACGGGCCCTGGATTCCCCGGACGAGGCCGTGTTCTACACCTCCGGCCGCACCGCGAACGAAACCGCATTCCTCTACCAGCTGATGGTCCGCAGTTTCGGTACCAGCAACCTGCCCGACTGCAGCAATATGTGCCACGAATCGTCGGGCACCGCACTCACCGGTTCCATCGGAATCGGCAAGGGCTCGGTGACCATCGACGATTTCGCCGCTGCCGATCTCATCCTGATCGCCGGCCAGAACCCGGGCACCAACCATCCGCGTATGTTGAGCGCGCTCGCCGACGCGAAGAAAGCCGGCGCCGAGATCGTCGCGATCAATCCGCTGCCCGAAACCGGTCTGATCGGTTTCCGCGATCCGCAGACCGTGCGCGGGCTCACCACCGGCGTCGATATCGCCGACGATTTCCTGCAGATCCGCCTCGGCGGCGATATGGCCCTGTTCCAGGGTCTGGCGAAACTGCTGTTCGAGGCCGAGGACCGGGCACCCGGCACCGTACTGGACCGCGCCTTCATCGAAGCCCATACCGCCGGATTCGCCGACTACGAACGCCATATCCGAGCGGTCGACCTGGATACGGTCTACGAGGCGAGCGGACTCACCCCTGATGAACTCGCCCGCACGGCCGACCGGCTGGCCCGGTCCCGCAATACGATCGTCTGCTGGGCGATGGGGCTCACCCAGCACAAGAACGCGGTCGCCACCATCGAGGAAGCCACCAATCTGCTGCTGGCACGGGGGATGATCGGCAAGCCGGGGGCGGGTGTCTGCCCGGTGCGCGGCCATTCCAATGTGCAGGGCGACCGCACCATGGGTATCTGGGAACGGATGCCCGAGCCGTTCCTCGCCGCGCTGGACCACGAGTTCGGGATCAGCAGTCCCCGCACCCACGGTTACGACACCGTCGACGCCATCCGCGCATTGCGCGACGGGCGCGCCCGGGTGTTCTTCGGGATGGGCGGCAATTTCGTCGCCGCCACCCCGGATACCACCGTCACCGAGGCAGCTCTGCGCAACTGCGCACTCACGGTGCAGGTGTCGACCAAACTCAACCGCAGTCATATCGTCCACGGCGCCACCGCGCTGATCCTGCCGACCCTGGGCCGCACCGATCTGGATATCCAGAACGGCCGGCGCCAGCAGGTGTCGGTGGAGGATTCGATGTCGATGGTGCATCTGTCCACCGGCCGGCTCGACCCGGTGAGCGACGAACTGCGCAGCGAGGTCGCGATCGTCTGTGAACTCGCCAGGGAGCTGCTGGGTCCGGAACACCCCGTGCCCTGGGAGCGTTTCCGCGGCGACTACGACCGGATCCGCGATGCCATCGCCCGCGTGGTACCCGGGTGCGCCGATTACAACAGCCGGGTCCGGCAGCGCAACGGTTTCGTCCTCCCCCACCCGCCACGCGATACCCGTGAATTCCGCACCGCCACCGGAAAAGCCAATTTCGCGGTGAACGAGCTGAGCTGGGTGCCGGTGCCGCCCGGCCGCCTCGTCCTGCAGACCCTGCGCAGTCACGACCAGTACAACACCACGATCTACGGCCTCGACGATCGCTACCGCGGCGTCCACCACGGCCGCCGCGTGGTGCTGGTGAACGCCGGCGATATCGCCGAATTGGGGTTCCGCGACGGTGACCTCGTCGACCTGGTGGCGGAATGGACCGACGGTGTCGAACGCCGGGTGACCGGTTTCCGGCTGGTCGAGTACTCCACGCCCCGCGGGAACGCCGCCGCCTACTACCCCGAAACGAACCCGCTGGTCCCGCTCGACCATGTCGCGGAACGGTCGAATACACCCGTATCGAAGGCCGTTGTCATTCGGCTCGAACCTCATATCCACCAGCGCAGCCCCGAATGAGCAGAGTCACCGCGCGACGCCGGATGCGACGTATCACCCCGGCCGGCGAGATCACCCGTCCCGATACCCTGGCCGTCGAAGAACCCCTGGAGATCCGGGTGCGCGGGGAATCGCTCACCGTCACCATGCGCACGCCGGGCAACGATATCGACCTGGTGCACGGTTTCCTGTTCGCCGAATCGCTGATCACCGAGGCCGCCGATATCCGCACTGCCCGCTATTGCGCCGGCACCGACGACGAGGGTCGCAACACCTACAACGTCCTCGATATCGACCCCGCCGGCACCATTGCCCCGCCGAACCGCCCGTTCCTGACCACCGGTGCCTGCGGTCTGTGCGGGAAAACGGCCCTCGACGAGATCCGGCAGCGCAGCCGACACCCGCTCCCACCCCCGCAGCCATTGGTCGAGGCGGCGGTCCTGGCCCGTCTACCGGAGGCCCTGCGCCGGCAGCAGACGGTTTTCGACGCTACCGGGGGCTTGCACGGTGCGGGTCTGTTCACCGCCGACGGTGACGCCGTGGCCGTCCGGGAGGATATCGGCCGGCACAACGCGGTCGACAAGGTCATCGGCTGGGCACTGCGGGAGGGCCGGATTCCGGCATCGGATCTCGTACTGGTCGTGAGTGGCCGGGCCTCCTTCGAGCTCGCACAGAAGGCCGTCCTCGCCGGTATCCCGGTCCTCGCGGCCGTATCGGCCCCGAGTTCGCTGGCCGTGGACCTCGCCGCCGAATCCGGGCTCACCCTGGCAGGTTTCGTCCGCGGCGACACGATGAACATCTACACCGGCGCGGAACGGGTCGCGGGGTCCCTCCCCGGCACCTGACCCGAGCAGCCGCCCGGACCCGCGGTCTGCGCACGGCGGATCAACGCGGTTCCCGCACCGGGTAGCCCGAGAGATCCAGATCGTCCTTCGCGTCCCCGGCGAACTTGTCCATCAGACCGAACCAGCGCGACCCCAGGAACCAATCGCGCAGCCGCAGACCGTACGCGGTTTTCGGTGCCAGGAAGGGGCCTGGGCTGCTGCCCAGCCCCACCTTCGCGTATCGGCGCATGATCCGGTCGTAACGGGCGAAGGCCACGGTATGGTCGCCTTCCGCGGCAGCCAGTTCCCCGGCGAGCACATAGGCACCCACTACCGCCAGACCGGTACCGAACCCGGCCAGGGTGTTCCCATAGGCGCTGTCGCCGACCAGCGCCACCCGCCCCGCCACATAACTCGGCATCCGCACCCGGGCCAGTGCGTCGAGGTAGAAATCGCCGAGTTCCGGTAGTTCGGCGAGCATTTCGGGTACCTGCCATCCCATCCCGGTGAATCTCTCGATCAGCATGCGACGCTTGTCCGCTTCGTCCGCGAAGGTCATTTCGGGTGCCGCGAACAGGTACATCTGCTGCGCCTTCGGACCGCCCCGAACCGCGAGCCGGCCCGCGTCGCTGTGGGCATACGATTCGCGCCGCCGGGGCCCGTCGGACCCATCACGGGTGGGTGGTTCCCCGGCGATGGCGTAGTAGTAGCCGCGATGTTGGACGAACTGCTCTTCCGGGCCGAAAACCAGGCGGCGAACCCGGGAGTGGATACCGTCGGCACCGAAAACCAGATCGAAGCGCCCTGCCGGACCGTTCTCGAATTCGACCTCGACTCCGCCCTCGGTTTCACGCAATGCACTGATCGAATCGCCGAACCGGTAGGTGCAGTGCCGGGCACCGGCCTCGTACAGAATCTCGGCCAGGTCGCCCCGCAGGATCTCGACGTCGCCGCCGGTGAAATCGCCGGATATCCGCACTCGTTCGCGCCCCTGGGCGTCGACGATGACCATATCGGTGGCGCCGGTACTCCGGCGACAGATCTCGTCGTAGACGCCCGTCCGCTCCAGCACCGTGCGGTGCACAACCCCCTTGAAGTCGACAGCCTGGCCGCCGGGCCGCAGCGCGGCGGCACGTTCGACGACCGTGACGTCGAATCCGTAGCGAGCGAGCCAATAGGCGAGAGTTGGGCCGGCGATGCTCGCGCCGGAGACGAGGACGCTGCGGTTCTTCATGATGAACTCCATCCAGAATATGCGTCCACCGGATACTGTTTCCGTCGGACGCAGTGCAGCGTATGGTAGACACAATTCCACGTCAACCGAATTTCGAAAGGCATCCGATGGCGACCCCGACCGTCCTGGAAATACTCTGGGGTACCGATCGGCGGCCGACCCGGGGACCAAAACCCACCCTGACCCGCGCCGCGATCGTGGCGGCCGCGATCGAATTGGCCGATGCCGAAGGTTTGACCGCGGTATCCATGCAGCGGCTCGCCGATCGGCTGGGCTACACCAAGATGTCGCTGTATCGGCATGTGCCGGGCAAAGCCGAACTCACCGCGCTGATGACAGAAGCGGCCCTGGCCGACCTACCGGAACCGGACACCTCGGGCACGCCACCGTGGCGAGCCGGACTGCGGTCCTGGGCCCTGCTGAGTTTCGAACGATACCGGCGCCATCCGTGGATGATGGAACTTCTGGCCGGCACCCGGCCCGTGGGCCCCAACGAGCTCGGCTGGACCGAGGCAGCCCTCGACGCGATGGCGGGTATCGCACTGACCGGCCCGGAACAGCTGGATACGCTCGTCGTGCTGAACGGGCACGTCCGCGCCCTGGCGCAACAGTTGATGGGCCCTGGATCCGGTGAGCAAGAATTCACCGCGACGATGGCCGAGGCCTTGGAATTGGCGGGCGACCGCTTTCCGCGGCTGATCGCTGCCATATCGGATCACCCCGGCACGCCGCAGCCGGGCGAGCAGCCACCCAGGCGCGATAACGCCCTCGAATTCGGCATCGAGCGGATTCTGGACGGAGTGGCAGCCCTGTTGGCTCAGCGCACCGCCCCATGAACCCTTTTCGCGCCGGTACCCGGGCTCGTGGACAACGCCCGCAGGTCACATACCCGGTAGCCGAATCCCCCGGTCCGCCGCCACACGGGCCAATTTCTCCGCCTCGTCGATGGCGACGGCGACGTACGTACGCCAGCCCTCGTCGTCGCGGCGCAGCAGATATTCGTAATCACTGTCGGTGAGCAACGCATCGTCGCCGTCGTAGAAATGCCAGCGCACCCGGACGCGCACCAGCACGGAAGTCAGCTCGGCGATCTCCAGCAGAGTGTGATCGACCCGGGCGAGCCCGAGCATCTGGTACATGGGATGTGCCTGCGCCAGACCCCGCGCCATCTCCTCCCGGGAATGCAGCGCCCCCACGAATTCGTCACCGACCACAGTGCCCGGCGTCCCCCACAATGCGGCCGTACGCTCGGCGTCGAAGGCGCTCAGCGTCGACTGGTACTCGTCGAGGAATGATTCGATTTCGTCGCGTGTCGACATAGGTCAGCAGCCGGCCCCCCGGGGCCAGCCCGGGGTTTAGGGCGCCCACCGGCGCGGCCGGACTGAACGGTGCACTGATGCTGGCGCGCTCCCGGCGCACAGTGGCGGTGATCGACGCGGGCACACCCCGCAATGCCCCCGCCGAAGGAGTGCACGGGCTGCTGGCCCGCGACGGAATG
>NZ_JARWOV010000268.1 GCF_029868855.1 Nocardia carnea
CCCCCCCCCCCCCCCCCCCCCCCCCCCCCCCCCCCCGGGCCCCCCGCCCCGGCCCCCCCGCACGCCAGTACCTCGACCGGGCGGGGCATATCGTGCACACATTCGAACGCGAACGCGATATCGAACGCGCCCGCCGGCAGCTCCGCCGCATCCCCCGCCGTGAACTCCACCCGATCCGCGCCCCCCGCCCCCGCGGGCGTAGGCCCCCCCCGGCCCCCCCGCCGGCGCGCGGGTGGCCCCCCCCCCCCCCCCCCCCGCCCCCCCCCCCCCGCGGCGGCCCCCCCCCCGTCCCCGCGCCCCCCCGCCCCGTCCCCCGCCCCCCCCCCCCCGACCCGGTACAACCGGTCGTCGGCCAGTGCGGGCGCCATGATCTGCAGCCCCACCGGCATCCCGTCGTCGCGGCTGAGGCCGGACGGCACCGACATCGCCGGATGCCCGGCCAGGTTGGTCGGCAGCGTGCACAGGTCCGACAGGTACATGGCCAGCGGATCGTCGACCTTCTCGCCGAGCTTCCACGGGGTGAACGGGCTGGTCGGCGAGATCAGCACGTCGACCTGTTCGTAGGCCTTCTCGAAATCGCGCGCGATCAGGGTCCGCACCTTGAGCGCCTGCCCGTAGTAGGCGTCGTAATACCCGGCCGAGAGCGCGTAGGTGCCGATCATGATGCGCCGCTTCACCTCGGGCCCGAACCCGGCGGCCCGGGTGGCGGCCATGACCTGCTCGGCGCTGTGGTTACCGTCGTCGTCGACGCGCAGGCCGTACCGCATGGCATCGAACCGGGCCAGGTTGGAGGAGACCTCGCTGGGCAGGATCAGATAGTAGGACGCCAGCGCGTATTCGAAGTGCGGGCAGGACACCTCCACCACTTCCGCGCCGAGGTCCTTCAGCACGCCCACCGCGGCGTCGAAGGAGGCCAGCACGCCCTGCTGGTAGCTGTCGGAATGCAACTCCTTGACCACGCCGATCTTCACGCCGCGCAGATCTCCGCCCGCACCCCGGCGCGCGGCCTCGACCACCGGTGGGACCGGCACATCACGGGAGGTCGAATCGCGCGGATCGTGTCCGGCGATCACTTCGTGCAGCAGCGCGGTGTCCAGCACGGTCCGCGCGCAGGGGCCGCCCTGGTCCAGCGAGGACGCACACGCGACCAGGCCGTACCGCGACACGGTTCCGTAGGTGGGCTTGGTGCCCACGGTCGCGGTGACCGCGGCAGGCTGCCGGATCGATCCGCCGGTATCGGTACCGATCGCCAACGGCGCCTGATACGAGGCCAGCGCCGCCGCCGAACCGCCACCCGAGCCGCCGGGGATACGCCCGGTGTCCCACGGATTCTTGGTGGGCCCGTAGGCGGAGTTCTCGGTGGAGGAACCCATCGCGAACTCGTCCATATTGGTTTTCCCGAGAATCGGGATACCGGCGGCACGCAGCCGGGAGGTCAGCGTGGCGTCGTAGGGCGCCACCCAGCCCTCGAGGATCTTCGACGCGCAGGTGGTGGGCATATCGGTCGTGGTGAACACGTCCTTGAGCGCCAACGGCACCCCGGCCAGCGGCGAGGCCGGCGCTTTCCCGTCGGCGAGGGCCGTATCGACCTCGGCCGCGGCCGCCAGCGCCTGCTCACCGGCGATATGCAGGAACGCGTGATATTCGCCGTCGACTTCGGCGATCCGGTCCAGATGCGCCCGGGTGACCTCCACCGAGGACACCTCCCGGCCGTGGATCTTGGCGGCGAGCTCGGCCGCACCCAGCTGGGTCAGGTCGCTCATGCTCCGTCGATTGCGAATGGACGAGGGCCCTGCGTGGTTACGCTGCGCTGCCTCCTCCGGGCCTGACTCGCTCATTCGCCCTCCCCGAGGATCTGCGGAACCAGGAACCGCTGGTCTTCGCTGGCGGGCGCACCGGAGAGGGCCTGCTCGGGGCTGAGCCCGGGACGTACCTCGTCGGGGCGGGTCACGTTCGTCACCGGATCAGGTGAAGGCGTGGCCGGGACATCGGCGGCGGCCACCTCGGAGATGGTCGCCACATGGCTGAGGATCGAATCCAGCTGTCCGGCGAACTGATCGAGTTCGGCCTCGGACAGGGCGAGCCTGGACAGCCGGGCGAGGTGTGCGACCTCGTCGCGGGAGATGGCGGTCACCGCGAACCCCTTTCGGCGTGTAGTTCGGATACGGATCACAAGCAACGAACAGCCTAATGGTGCGGGCTTCCGGCGTCGGCCGCGAGGCCACAGCAGCACCTCCGGCCACCCGATTCACAGCATCCGCTACCGTTACGCGGCGGTCAGCGCGCACAATTCGAGTCGATAACCGCCCGAAATGGGTGTAAGGATGGGCAGACCGGGTATTCGTTCAGAGCCTCGGCCGCAGAAGGAAAGGGAAACGCACGTGTCATATCTGCTCCGCGTGCAACTTCCGGATCGTCCGGGAAGCCTCGGGTCTCTGGCGGTGGCACTCGGCACCGTCGGTGCCGATATCCTCTCGCTGGACGTGGTCGAACGGGGCGCCGGATTCGCCGTCGACGATCTGGTGGTCGAGATCGCCCCGAACGCGCTTCCCGATACGCTCATCACCGCCGCGGAATCGCTCGGTGATGTGCGAGTCGATTCGATCCGGCCCTATTCCGGTGTCCTCGACACCCACCGCGAACTCGAACTCATCGACAATGTGGCCAACGCCCGCGACGACCGATTACAGGTGCTGGTCGACGGTATCCCGCGGGTGCTACGGGTGGGCTGGAGCACGGTGCTCGATATCGGCCCGCAAGGTGCTTACCGGCTGGTCGGCAGCCAGAGCGCGCCGCAGACGCAGGCGGCCTCGGTGCCGTGGATGCCGCTGCAGAAACCCCTCGCTCTCGACGCCGACGCGGACTGGGTGCCCGAGATCTGGCGCGATATGGATACCAAGATGGCCGCCGCGCCGCTGGGCCCCTCCAGCAAGGCGCTGCTGCTCGGCCGTCCCGGTGGACCCGATTTCCGGCCTTCCGAGGTGGCGCGTCTCGGATATCTCGCCGGAATCGTGGCAACAGTTCTGGGCTGAGACTCCCGGAATCCCGTGTCGGGTCGCCTCTGAGACCTGATGCACAGAACCACGACCTGCGCGACCGGCCGGGAGCTACTTCCCGGGTTCGACGATCTGCCACCGATCCGGTTTACCCGGCGGGTAGGCGACGGTGAGCGTATCGCCGATGGCCGGCCAGTACGCCGCATCCCAGACCAGCCGCCCGTACACCACTTTCCCGGATTCGGAAGGGCCGGAAAGGTTTCCGGTGAGGGTCACGAACTGCTCACCCATCGCCTCGGGTCGCGGGCTCACCCCGGTGAGATACAGCGACCCGATCTCGGCGTCCTGCGGCAACGCGGTTCCCCGCCGCCCCCGGAACACCAGGACCAGCATCCCGACCAGTGCGGCCACCATCACTGCCAGCATCGCCAGTTCGAACACATCCCCATGGTAGGCGTACCTGTGGACGGACCGGCCCATGCACGCCGACACACCACCGCCGCGCAGGCAGCCCGAGCCGCTTCTCGGCGTCGGTGCGCCCGCCGAAGCGGTCCGGGACGAGTCCGCCGGGAACCGATCCCGTCGTCTTCGCCGCCCTGCATATACGGCGACCCATGAGGTGGGGCCGTTCGTACCGATCGCTCCGAACGGCACAGAGCCCGGTGAATGCGACCGGCACAGGGCCTCCGGCCGGTGACCGGGGACAGCACCGGTTCGATCGTGGCCGGCTCGTCCCCGACCTCACAGAATCGAACTCTCGGCCCGGCCGTGCGCACCGCTGCTCGGGTAACCCCGCATGGATGGGTCGTGCGCGTCCATCGACGGCCGCCTGTCCGGAGCATGAGCAGCTGCCCGGGCTCTCCCATCCGGGCGGCGGAATGTCGCCGCCGAACCCGGTGCACTGGAGAAAGATCGGTCGTT
Source organism: Nocardia carnea (assembly GCF_029868855.1). Classification (GTDB taxonomy): domain Bacteria; phylum Actinomycetota; class Actinomycetes; order Mycobacteriales; family Mycobacteriaceae; genus Nocardia; species Nocardia carnea_A. Next base: position 3,918 of record NZ_JARWOV010000268.1, read on the forward strand.
CACGACGGGAAAGCCCTATTTGTGCGAGACCGCTGTAACCGGCGCATCAGCCCGCCGCTACGGGGTATCCGGGGAGTACCGATGTGGAAGGAAACGATCGAAATGCCGGACTCATCGATTCGAGCAGGTGCCATGGGTAGCCGAGTTGTCAGTATTGTCATCCTCATCTGGTTCGTTGCGGGGCTGGTCGCCGCCGGGCAGCGCGGTTATTTCAACGAACCGCCGGCCCAGTGCTCCCACGCCGCGACCCTGGCGGTGACGGTCCTCGCCGGACCGCTGAACTACTTGGGCATGAACCCCAAGATGGGTTGCACACTCCCGCAGCCGAGCAACTGATCCGGACCGGCGGGCACCGGCTGCTCAGGACATCGTGAGGGTGCTCGTACCGGCTTCGGACCGGCGGACGGTCCAGACGCCGGTACGGGTCCGCGCCGAACGGCCGTTACCCCGGTCGACGAGGGCACGGTTGCCGGTGGTGTACACCAATTGCGCGCCGCGGGAGTTGGTTTCCGGGTTCTGGAACAGTTGGATCAGCCGATCGGCCTCTTCGACGGTCAGTTGCGCGCCGATATCGTCGACGACGAGCACCTTTCCCGCGTCCAATGCGTCGAGCAGGACCGGTAGCAACCGCAGCAGCGCCACGGTTGCCGAGGATTCCTCGGCCAGCGTGAACACCGGCTCGACACCGGTGTGCACCAGCCGCAACCCGACCCCACGCCGCGCGACCATCCGCGTGTACAGCGCATCGCGGGCATTGCGCATGTTGGTCAGTTCGCGGGCCAGCTGTGCCGCGGTGAGGCCGGTGTCCTGTTCCAGTTGTGCCGCGTATGCCGCCGAGACCGCCGCGCGATCGGTCTGCTCACCCAGCGCCGCGATATCGGCATCGAGATCGCGCAGGAAGTCGGCGTAACCCGGATCGTTCTGCGCGATCAGCAGATCGGTGATACCGAGATCGGCGGTCTGCAGCAGGGTCAGCAGCCGGGCGGCGTTCTCGGCGGACCGGGACAGATGCGAGCCCACCCGCAACTCGACCGAATCGGTATCGCCGGTGCCCCGCAGTACCTCGAGCATCGTCTCGAACCAGCGATAGGCGGGCACCAGCGCCTCGGCGTACATCTGCCCGGCCAGGCTCAACAGCAGCGCGTTCGGCCGCACCAGCGGTATCAGTGCGGTGATCCCGAACCGCGCGGCCTCGAACATGGGCCCGACCCGTACCGCCTCGCCCTCCCGTTCGAACACGATCCGCTTACGTGACCGCGGATGACTGTAGAGCCATTCGGCCGCCACATCCGCGGCGTCGAGCCGGAACCCGTAGGTGTAGGGCGTCTCCTCGGCGATGAACACCGCCTCGAATTCGGAGGGCTGCCCGGTGTGCCCGAGGTGCGGCGCACGCTCCGGCCCGGCGTAGGGGTCCCAGCCGGTCACCGAACGCAGCACCGCATCGCGCATATGCCCCAGCGCGTCGACCAGGTTCGATTTACCGGCCGCCGGCCCGCCGTGTACCGCGGTGACCGGCACCGCCACCGGCGCGCTGCCGCGGGTCAACCGCAATTCCTGTAGGTCGGCCAGCGATTTGTGGTTGGACACCCGAAAACTGCGCAGCATCCCGCCATCCTGCCGTGCCGGGCCACCGGACCGCAGCACCGGGACCGCGCCCGTGTCGTGCCGCGGACCCCCGCCCGTGTGACCCGGCCGCTACTCCTGCGGCGGATCTGCTTCCACGCCGGATTCACCGGCCGGGCGCACCGCCTCCGGACCGGCTTCGAGCAGCGTGCGGAAACCGTCCTCGTCGAGGATCGGGACACCGAGTTCCTCGGCCTTGGCGGCCTTGGTGCCGGGGGAATCCCCGATCACCACGAAAGCGGTTTTCTTCGAGACCGATCCGGCGGCCTTACCACCGCGCTGGAGGATCGCCTCCTTCGCGCCGTCGCGGGAATATCCCTGTAGCGACCCGGTGACCACGATCGACAAGCCCTCGAGATTGCGCGGGATCGACTCGTCGCGCTCGTCGGCCATCCGGACCCCGGCGGCACGCCATTTGTCCACGATCGCGCGATGCCAATCCACGGTGAACCATTCCGCTACCGCGGTGGCGATCGTGGGCCCGACGCCCTCGGCTCCCGACAGCTCTTCCAGCGAAGCCTGCTCGATCCGTTCGAGGGTGCCGAATTCGGCGGCCAGGGCCCGCGCCGCCGTCGGCCCGACGTGGCGGATGGACAGGCCGACCAGTACCCGCCACAGCGGGACGTCCTTGGCCGCGGCGAGATTGTCGAGCAGGCGGCGGCCGTTGGCCGAGAGGCTGCCGTTCTTGTTGACGAACAGCGAGACGTTCTGCAATCGGCCGGCATCGAGATCGAACAGATCGCCCTCGTCGGTGATCGCACCGGAATTCAGCAGCGCGACCGCCGCCTCGTAGCCGAGCGCCTCGATATCGAAGGCGCCGCGGCCGGCCACATGGAACACCCGCTCCCGCAGCTGGGCCGGGCAGGCGCGCTGGTTGGGGCAGCGGATATCGGCGTCGCCCGCTTTTTCGTAGGCCAGTTCGGTGCCGCATTCCGGGCAGTGGGTCGGCATCACGAATTCGCGTTCGTCGCCGGTGCGGGCGTCCACCACCGGACCCAGCACTTCCGGGATCACATCGCCGGCCTTGCGAATCGTGACGGTATCGCCGATCAGTACACCCTTGCGCACCACCTCGGCGGCATTGTGCAGGGTCGCCATCGCGACCGTGGATCCGGCGATGACCACCGGTTCCATCACCGCGAACGGGGTGACCCGCCCGGTGCGCCCGACGTTCACCGCGATATCGCGCAGCTTCGTGGTGGCTTCCTCGGGCGGATACTTGTAGGCGATGGCCCAGCGTGGCGCCCGCGAGGTGGAACCGAGCCGGCGCTGCAGCAGCAACTCGTCGACCTTCACCACCAGGCCGTCGATCTCGTGCTCGATATCGTGGCGGTGCTCGGCCCAGTAGGCGATCCGATCCAGCACCGCATCGACCCCGCCGACCAGCTCGGTATGCGCCGACACCGGCAGCCCCCAGCCCGCCAGTGCCCGGTAGGCCTCGTGCTGGGACCGCGGAGTGAACCCCTCGGTACGCCCGAGCCCGTGGCAGATCATCCGCAACCGCCGCCGTGCGGTGACCGCCGGATCCTTCTGCCGCAGCGAACCGGCCGCGGTGTTACGCGGATTCGCGTACGGCGGTTTACCCTCCGCCACGATCGCGGCATTGAGCGTTTCGAAATCCTCGAGCCGGAAGTACACCTCACCGCGCACCTCGAGCAGTTCGGGCACCGGAAATTCGGCAGTGGCGGTCAGTTCGCCGGGGATGTCCTCGATCGTTCGCGCGTTGAGGGTCACGTCCTCACCGGTGCGCCCGTCGCCGCGGGTGGCGCCGCGCTCCAGCTTGCCGTGGCGATACACCAGGTTCAACGCCACCCCGTCGATCTTCACCTCGCACAGATAGTGCAGGCCGGGGCCGGTTTCCTCCTCGACCCGCGCGGCCCATGCCCGCATATCGGCCTCGGAGAAGGCATTGTCCAAGGAGAGCATCCGCTCGAGATGATCCACCGGGGTGAAATCGGTGGCGAACCCGCCGCCCACCAGCTGGGTGGGTGAATCCGGGGTGCGCAGATCGGGATACTGCTCCTCCAGCGCCAGCAACTGCTGGAACAGCTGGTCGAATTCGCCGTCGGAGATGATCGGCGCATCCCGGACGTAGTAGCGGAACTGGTGTTCGCGCACCGTATCGGCGAGCTCCTGCCAACGCGCGCGCTCCGCCCCGGCGGCCGGTGCGGGCGCGGCCTCGCCGCGGGCGGTATCCCGTTCGGTGGGGGTTCCGGTCTCACTCACATCTCGCAGATTAGTGCAGCCCACCGACACTTCGGGTCACCATAAGCGCACGTCGCCGCCGCTTCCCGGGCGAATCCGGTTATTGCGGGACCAGCGATTCCGGGTCCTGCTCGAAGGCTTTCGCGGTATCCGAGGCCAGTCGCAGTGCGTCCCGGGCCCAGCTCTGCGAGGCGCCGCCGAGTCCGCAGGCCGGGCTCACCGCCACCTGACGTGCCAGGGTCGCGCGAGAGAATCCGAGCCGGTCCATCAGGCGCGCGCCCGGTTCGGCGATATCCCGCCACGACGCCGGGGCGCCGGGGGCGCTGGTCGGTACCAGGCCGAGCACCAGGCGTCTGCCCGCGTCCAGCGCCTGGCCCACCGCGTCCAGGCCCGCGGTCCCGGAGAGGGTCGCGAGATCGAATCCGAGCGCGTCGGCCGCGGATCGGCGCAGGAAATCCAGCGGCGGCCGGTTCGCGCAGGTGTGTACCAGGGTGGGTACCCGCTGCGGGGTCAGTACCGCGTCGAGGATCGCCGCTGCTTCCGGTTCGGGTACGGCGCGGACCGTGTTCAGCACACTGGCCCCGCTCAGCGAACCGGAGAGCACCTCGGCTGCCAGCGGTTCGTCCAGTTGCAGGACGACGTCCGTTTCGAGCCGGTGGGCGATCTCGGCGATATGCGCGGCCAACCCTTCGGCGAGCGAATCCGCCAGATCCCGCACGGCTCCGCGATCGGTGAGGACCCGATGGCCGCCCGGCAGTTCCACCTGCGCGGCCAGCGTCAGCGGACCTGCCGCCTGCACCTTCACCGGCCGGCCCGACCCGCGCAGCCCGGCGTTCTCCCAGGCTTCCTGCAGGGCGTCCAGATCGGTGCGCAATAGATCGTGTGCCCGGCGCGAGACCCCACCCGGCCGTGGGGCCAGCCGGTAGCCGCGCGGGGTGGTATCGAAACGCATATCCACCAGCAGGGCCGATACCCGTCCGACGGTGTCCGCGCCCACGCCCCGCGCGGGCAGTTCCACCAGGTGTGGCAGTCCGGGCAGCTCGCCGACGATCACCGCGGCGGCCTCGCGCGGGTCGGTCCCCGGCCACGATCCGACCCCGGTGGCCACCCCGGCCGGGAATTCGGCCTGGTTCATCGGGACGCGCCGGCGGGTGCCGTACGCGCGGTGGCGGCGATGGTTCCGCTACCGAGGACCACGTCACCGGCGGCATCCGGCCGGTACAGCACGGCGGCCTGGCCGCGCGCCACACCGCTGAGTGGTTCGTGCAACTGCACCCGTAGCCCGTCGGGCCCCCCGTCCCCGGGGGGGGGGGGGCCAGCGGGGTGGCGGGGGGGGGGGGCCGGGGGGGGGGCGGCCCGGGGGCGGGGGGCCCCCCCCGCCGGGGGGGGGTGGGAGACGGGCG
>NZ_JARWOV010000269.1 GCF_029868855.1 Nocardia carnea
CAGATCGAGTTCGCGCTCCGGCGTGCGCTCGACCAGGCCGGCCGCTCGCCGCGTACTTCCCGCAGCGACGACTCCTGAACAGTTCCGCCCGTGCGCGCGGGGGCCCGGGGGCGCCGGGGGGGGGGGGGGGGTGTGGGGGCGGGGTGGGGGGGGGGGGGTTGGGGGGGGACCGGGGGGGCGTGGGCGCGGCACCTCACGGGCCGCTCCGGGCATTTTGTTCTGCGATACGAGCGGCCGCGGTGTCGGCGGTGAATCGGCGGGTGGCGGCCCAGACACCTGCTGCAGACCGTTCGGCTCGAGTAGGCCAAATTGTCGCTGGTGAGCCGGTATCGGGTTGGCGTGGCGAACTGCGGGCGGCGTGTTGTGACAATTCACCGCACGCAGCGTGTTCCTTCCCCCTCGGCACGCTGTAAAGTGCGCTGGTGATCGCGCGTCCCGGCCCTGCGCCGGCCGGGATACGCAGTGACTTCCGATATCCAGGAGCATGAGTTCATGACAGAAGCCGCCGCACCGGTGGATGAGTTGAGCGCGCTGGGCACGCCGTTGCGAAAGTTCCGCTTCGCCGCCGCGGGCGAGGGCAACAAACAGGAAGGTGGCGCCCGCAAGTTCATCCAAACGGCGCAGCAGGCCGAGGAGTACGGCTACGACACTTTCGTGGTGCCGGATCATCTCGGGGACCAGATCGGTCCGATCGCCGCCCTCGGCGCGCTCTCCCAGGCCACCGACAAGATCCGCCTCGGCACCTCGGTGCTGGCCAACGGCTTCCGGCATCCGGTGGTGCTGGCCAAGGACCTCGCCACCATCGACGTGCTGTCGAAGGGCCGGCTCGAGGTCGGCATCGGGGCCGGTTGGAAGGCCGACGAATTCGCCGCGGCGGGGCTGGAGTACGACCGCCCGGGAATCCGGCTGGCGAAACTCGACGAGACGCTGACCATTCTCGATGTGCTGCTGCGTGGGCAGGAATGCACCTTCGAGGGCAAGTACTACCAGGTGCACGGCATCAAGGGGACGCCCCGGCCGCGGCAGGGTCCGCGTCCGCCGCTGTGCACCGGTGGTGGTGGGCCGCGGATGCTGAAGCTGGCGGCAAAACACGCCGACATCATCTCGGTGGTGCCGGTCACCACGCCGCAGGGTAAGGGCCTGCTCTCCGGAATCACCCTCGAGAAGACCATCGAGAAGGTGAATCTGATCAAGGAGGCGGCCGGGGATCGGTTCTCCCAGATCGAGCTCAACTGGGCGATTACCGCGATCGTCATCACCGACGACCGGGAGAAGACGGCGGAAATGGCGCTGTCGGCGCTGGACCGCGGTCTGCATCCCGACCTCGAGGTGGATGTCCAGCTCACGGTCGAGCAGTTGCTGAACTCGCCGTATGTGGCGATCGGCACGTTCGAGGAGATCGCCGACCAGGTGCGCCGGGTGCGTCAGCTCACCGGTATGTCCTACGTCGGCATCTACCCGACCCAGATGGACGCTTTCGCGCCGGTGATTCCCTTGCTCCGGGAGGAGTGAGAAGCTCATCTCTGTAACATGTCTCTGGTTTGAGAACATCTAGCCGATAGCGGTCACCGCGCAGACCGCACACCGAACCCGCGGGAAAAGTTCTCTGTTGAGAGCACCGCGGCGAAAGCGAGTCGGGGCCACACAGTAAATAACGGCTATCGTGCCGTTGCCACGTGCGCCTCGGAGGAGAAGGAATGGACGAGACTTTCGACGACTACCTGGACGAGAACGGGAACATCACAATTCCCGATGATCGCACCCTGGTCGACCACGTCGAGAAGCACACCCGCAACGACGCGAACACCTTGGCGTACCGCTACATCGACTATTCGCGCGAACGCGATGGTGAGGTACACGAGCTGACGTGGCAGCAGTTCGGGGTCCGGCTGCGCGCGGTGGCCGGTCGACTGCAGCAGGTCACCAAACCCGGTGACCGGGTGGCGGTACTCGCGCCGCAGGGGCTGGACTACGTGATCTCCTTCTTCGCCGCCATCTACGCCGGCGCGATCGCGGTGCCGCTGTTCGATCCCGACGAGCCCGGTCACACCGACCGGTTGCACGCAGTGCTCGGTGACTGCGAACCGTCGGCGATTCTGACCGCCAGTTCCTCGGCGGCCGGTGTGCGCCAGTTCTTCCGTTCGCTGCCCGCCGCGCAGCGCCCCCGCATCATCGCCGTGGACGCGATCCCGGACAGCGTGGGGGAGAGCTGGGTGCGCCCGGATATCGCGGTGGACGATATCGCCTACCTGCAGTACACCTCGGGTTCCACCCGTACCCCGGCCGGTGTGGAGATCACCCACCGCGCCGTCGGCACCAACCTGCTGCAGATGGTCGACGCCATCAATCTCGACTGGAATTCGCGCGGTGTCACCTGGCTGCCGCTGTTCCACGATATGGGCCTGTTGACCGTGATCCTGCCCGCTGTGGGCGGCAAGTTCATCACCATCATGTCGCCGGCCTCGTTCGTGCGGCGGCCGTACCGCTGGATCAAGGAGCTCGCCGCCGCCTCCGACGGAGCCGGCACCTTCGCCGCGGCCCCGAACTTCGCGTTCGAGCATGCCGCGGTGCGCGGGCTGCCGAAGAACGGCGAATCGCTGGACCTGTCCAATGTGATCGGCCTGATCAACGGCAGCGAACCGGTAACCACCTCGTCGATGAAGAAGTTCAACGAGGCATTCGCCCCCTACGGCCTGCCGAAGACGGCCATCAAACCGTGCTACGGCATGGCCGAGGCCACCCTGTTCGTATCGGCCACCAAGGCGGAGGACGAGGCCAAGGTCACCTATGTCGACCGTGCCGAGCTCAACGCCGGCCGGATGGTGAAGGTCGAACCGGGCTCGGATAATGCGATCGCCCAGGTGAGCTGCGGTTATATCGCCCGCTCGCAGTGGGCCGTGATCGTCGATCCAGAATCGATCGAAGGTACGCCGCGCGAGCAGCCCGACGGGCATGTCGGCGAGATCTGGCTGCACGGCAACAACATGGGTATCGGCTACTGGGGTCGCGAGGACGAAACCAACGCGACCTTCCGGAACAAGGTCACCGAGCGACTGCCGGAAGGCAGCCACGCCGAGGGGGCCGCCGAGGACGCGAATTGGATGCGCACCGGCGATTACGGTGTGTATTTCGACGGCGAGCTCTACATCACCGGCCGGGTGAAGGATCTGGTGATCGTGGACGGCCGCAACCACTACCCGCAGGACCTCGAATTCTCCGCCCAGGAAGCCAGCAGCGCGCTGCGGCCCGGGTTCGTCGCGGCGTTCTCGGTTCCGGCCAATCAGCTGCCCGCCGTGGTCTTCGCCCAGGGCAGCCATTCGGGCCTGAAATTCGACGCCGACGACGCCTCCGAACAACTGGTGGTCGTGGCCGAGCGTGGCCCGGGTGCCGGTAAGGCCGATCCGCTGCCCATCGCGGACGCGGTCCGGGCGGCGATCTCCCAGCGCCACGGTGTGACGGTGCGTGATCTGCTGCTGGTGCCCGCGGGCTCGATCCCGCGCACCTCCAGCGGGAAGATCGCGCGGCGTGCCTGCAAGGCGGCATATATCGAGGGCACGCTGCGCGGCGGTTACACGCAGCAGGCGTTCCCCGATGCACCTGAGGAATGAGCCCGGTCGACGCGGTGATGCAGCGTCCGGGATGATAGGCGGCTGAGCGTAGTGCCGGAGGAGGTAACGCAGCGTGATCACGAATACGCGGCGGAACCACCCCACCGGCGCGGCGGCCGAGCGCCGCTTCGCGCGGTGTTCACCTGCATCGGCGCAGGTGGGCGGCCGAACGAAACCCAGCGGCCCGTGCCGTGCGCCGGAGGTGGTGGCATCGTGACCACTGCGGCGCCGGCGGTTGCCGTCCACCCATCCCTGCGATGCAGGCTGTTGCCAGGCACCGCATACAGACAGGTAGCTTGAGGACTGATGGCTGATAACGAGGGCACGTCGCCGGATACGACCGAGAACCTTCCCGTCGAGCAGGAGGGCGGTGCCGCCGGGACGAGCGCGGAGGCCGACGCCGCCTCGGATGCCGCGAAATCCGAGATATCGGTGGCCGAACTACGAGAGTGGTTGCGGCGCTGGGTGGCCGAGGCCACCGGTCAGCCGGTGGACAAGATCACCGTCGACCGGCCGATGGAGGAGTTCGGGCTCGCCTCGCGCGATGCGCTGGCCCTCGGCGGCGAGATCGAGGAACTCACCGGCGTGATACTCGATCCCACCATCATCTATCAACATCCGACGATCGCATCGCTGGCCGAGGTGATCGTCAACGGCCCGCCGGAGAGCGCTCTCGAAGCCCCCGACGACCAGTTCTACACCGCCGGGTTCGCGCCGGGGGAAGCGCACGATATCGCGATCGTGGGTCTTTCGACCCGGCTGCCGGGCGCGGGCGACACCCCGGAATCGACCTGGGAATTCCTGATGAACGGCGGCGACGCCATTCGCGACCTCCCCGAGGGACGCTGGACGGAATTCCTGAGCGAACCGGAGTTCGCGCAGGCCGTGGCAGCAGGTAATACCCGCGGCGGCTACCTGGACAAGGACGTAGTCACCGATTTCGACGCCGAGTTCTTCGCGATGTCGCCGATCGAGGTCGAGCGGATCGACCCGCAACAGCGGTTGATGATGGAGCTCACCTGGGAGGCGCTGGAGCATGCGCGTATCCCGGCCAGCGATCTGCGCGGGGAATCGGTCGGCGTGTACATCGGTACCTCGACCAGCGATTTCCAGCTGCTCGCCGCGATGAGCCTGAGCGAAACGGATCCGAACGTCCCGGCCTCGGCCGAGGCGTACAAGATCATGGGCAGCGCGACCAGCATCATCCCCAACCGCGTCTCGTATTTCTTCGACTTCCGCGGTCCGTCCGTGGCGGTGGATACCGCGTGCTCGTCGACGCTGGTGGCCGTGCACCAGGCGGTTCAGGCGCTGCGGGCCGGTGATGCCGATGTGGCCCTGGCAGGCGGTGTGAACATGATCCTCGCACCCATGATCACGCTGGGCTTCGACCAGGCCGGCGCCGTCGCGAAGGACGGCCGGATCAAGGCTTTCTCCGCCGATGCCGACGGTATGGTGCGTTCCGAGGGAGCCGGGCTGGTCGTGCTGAAACGCCTGGCCGATGCCGAACGGGACGGCGACAACATCTTGGCCGTGGTCAAGGGTTCGGCGGTCAACAGCGACGGACGGTCCAACGGTCTGCCCGCGCCCAATCCGGAGGCCCAGGCAGATGTGCTGCGCCGCGCCTATCGCGATGCCGGGATCGTGCCCTCCACCGTCGACTATGTCGAGGCGCACGGCACCGGAACACCCATCGGCGATCCGATCGAAGCAGCGGCGCTGGGTCGTGTGGTCGGTGCCGGTCGTGCCGCCGACGCGCCTGTCCTGCTCGGATCGGCAAAGACCAACTTCGGGCACCTGGAATCCGCGGCCGGTGTGGCGAGCCTGGCCAAGGTCATCATGGCGTTCCGCAATGATGTGGTGCCCGCCAATATCAATTACGCCGGACCGAGCCCGTACATCCCGTTCGAGCAGGCACGGCTGAAGGTCGTCGAGGAACCGACACCGTTCCCGCGTTACAGCGGTACCGCCACGGTGGGTATCTCCGGTTTCGGGTTCGGCGGGGCCAATGCGCATGTCGTGGTCCAGGAGTACGTGGCCCCGTCCGCCGCGGCCGCAGAACCTGTCGACAGCTCGGCGGAAGCCGCCGAACTCGACCTGGAGACCACCGATGTGGTGACGGAAGCCGAAGCGGTCACCGCGGAGGCGGCACCTGAACCCGAGTGGTCGGCCGATCGCGCCGAACCACTGCCGGTGATCCTGGCCGTTTCCGCCTACCTGCCCTCGCGCCGCCGCCGCGCCGCCGCCGACCTGGCCGATTGGCTGGAAAGCGAAGCGGGGCAGCGGACTCCGCTCGAGGATGTGGCCCGGTCGCTGGCCAAACGCAGTCACTGGCGGTCCCGCGGGGTCGTGCTCGCGAAGGATCACGCCGAAGCGGTGGCCGGGCTACGCGCGATCGCCGCCGGTAAGCCGGGTGCCGGTGTGTTCACCGCCGACGCGCCCGCGGCCGAGGGGCCGATGTGGGTGATGGCCGGGTTCGGCGCGCAGCACCGCAAGATGGGCAAGCAGCTCTACCAGGAGAATTCGATCTTCCGCCGCACCGTCGACGAGGTCGACGAACTGGTCGAGGACGAGGCCGGCTATTCGGTGCGTGAGCTGATGCTCGACGATGCCCAGGACTGGGATATCGGCACGTCCCAGGTCGGTACCTTCACCATCCAGGTCGCGCTTGCCGCGCTGCTGCGGGCGCACGGAGCCGAACCCACCGCGGTGGTCGGCCACTCCCAGGGCGAGGTGGCCGGTGCGTACATCAGCGGCGGGCTGCCGCTGGAGGACGCGGTACGGGTCATCTGCGCGCGTTCCCGCCTGATGCGCGAAGGCGAGCAGATGCTCACCGACGACGATGTCCGCAATATGGCGCTGGTGGAACTGAGTGCCGACGATATAGCCGCCATGCTGCCGGAGTACCCCGATATCGAGGTCGCGGTGTACGCGGCGCCGACCAACACCGTGATCGGTGGTCCGGTGGAGCAGGTCGCGGCGATCGTCGCGAAGGTCGAGGAAGCCGGGAAGTTCGCCCGCGTACTGCAGACCAAGGGCGCCGGGCACACTTCGCAGATGGATCCGCTGCTCGGTGAACTCGCCGCCGAACTGGCCGGGATCGAGCCTACGAAACCGAAGGTCGGGCTGTACTCCACGGTCGACAAGGAGCAGTACTACGCACCCGGTCACGACCCGGTGCACACCGAGTCCTACTGGGTGAAGAACATGCGCCACAGCGTGTACTTCACCAACGCGGTGAAACGCGCGGTCGATGCCGGGATCACGACGTTCCTGGAACTGGCCCCGAACTCGGTGGCGCTCATGCAGGTACTCGGCACCACCTTCGCCGCCGGCCTGCACGACGCCCAGCTCATCCCGACGCTCAAACGTAAAGAAGACGAATCCGCCGCGGTGATCACGGCGCTGGCGCAACTGTACGTGCACGGCCATTCGGTGGATCTGGCCTCGCTGGTACCGGCCGGGCCCTACGCCGATATCCCGCGTACGGCGTTCGTTCGTAAACACTACTGGCCCAAGGTGAGTTCGCTGTCCACCGGCGGCAGCTCCCGGGTGCCGGGCGCCTCGGTCGCGCTCCCGGACGGCCGGCACGTATGGGAGGTACAGGCCGCGGCGGTGGACGAACTGCCGGCACTGGTACGCGCGGCAGCCGGGCAGGTACTGACCGATGTGAACGTGGGCGCGAGCATCGCGCACGCGCCGTTGCCCGCGACCGGGACGCTGACCACCACCCTCACCCCGCACCCCGGCGGTGCGTCGGTGCAGGTGCACGCCCGCGAAGGTACGCAGTTCCGGCTGCTGTTCGACGCGGTGATCACTTCCGGTGCGGCCCAGGCCGTTCCGGCCCCGGCCGAAGCGGCGGCGGTTGCTCCGGCGGTCGCCACGGAACCCGAGGTGCTCGACGCGGTGGACACCGCCGGTTTCGGCGATCGCTGGGATCCGGACAGCGGCCAATCCGTGGAGGAGCGGCTGGCGCTCATCGTCGCCGAATCCATGGGCTACGCGGTCGAGGATCTGCCGATGGAGATCCCGCTCATGGAACTCGGGCTCGATTCGCTGATGGCCATGCGGATCAAGAACCGGGTCGAATACGAATTCGATATTCCGCAACTACAGGTTTCGGCGGTACGCGATGCCAGCCTGCACGAGGTCGGGAAGGTGCTGCGCTATGCGATCGAGCACCGCGACGAGGTGCGGGAGATGGCGGAGAAGCAGGCCGCCGGGGAATCCGGTGCGCTCAATGTGGACGACAATTTCGTCGAAGCGGCGAAGGCGGCCATGGAGTCGGGGCAGGATCCGGTCGCGGCCCTGAACCAGGCGACGGCCGGTAATGCGGCCACCGGGCCGGCGGCCGACGGACCTGCCGAAACCGCTTCCGATACGGCAGCGGCCGGTCCGGCCGCGGGAGCGGAAACGGCACCTGCCGCAACCGAATCGGAAATCGCCGGCCCTGCCGGGACGGCAGATTCCGGTGCGGCCCCGAAGGGTGTGAAAACAGGTGACGCCACCACAAACCACTTTCCCGGTGCGGCGGCGAACGGCGCGAAAGCCAGTGGCGCCGCTACGGGAACGGACTCCGCACGCAGTGCGATGCAGCAGCCCGCGGTCGCGCCGCCGGCTCCGGTGAAATCTGCCCCGGCCGCAGGTGCGGCGGTGTTCGGTGGCGGAGCAGCCGGGTCCGCGGATGAGGAGAACGTTCCGCCACGTGACGCCGCGGAACGGCTGACCTACGCATCCTGGGCGATGGTGACCGGCGAATCGGCCGGTGGCATCTTCAACACCCTGCCTATCCTCGACGAGGACACTGCCGAGAAACTTGCGGCCCGGCTCACCGACCGCGTTGGTGCGGAAATCACAGTCGATGATGTGCTGGACTGCGAAACCATCGAGCAGTTGGCCGAGATCGTCCGCACTCTCCAGGACAGCGGTGCTGATGTCGACGGATACGTCCGTCCTCTGCGGGCGCGGGCCGAGGGATCCGACGCGGTGCCGGTTTTCGTCTTCCACCCGGCGGGCGGGAACACGCTTGTCTACGAACCACTGCTCAAGCGGCTTCCCGAGAACACACCGATGTACGGCCTCGAACGAGCCGAGGGCTCGATCGAGGAACGTGCGCGCGAGTACGTCCCGGAGTTGCGCAAGTTGCAAGGGGACGGCCCGTTCGTGCTCTACGGCTGGTCACTCGGTGCTGTGCTGGCCATGGCGGTGGCGCAGATCCTTCGCGCCGAAGGCGCCGACGTGCGGCTTGTCGGTCTGATAGATCTCGCTATCCCCGCGGAACCGGAGAGCAACAGTCCTGAGGAACGTTTCCGGCGCATCCAGCGGTACCAAGTGTTCGCCAAGAAGACCTTCAACATCGAAGGTGAACTCGACGACGACCAGCTGCGAGAGTTGGCCGACTCTTCGGACGAAGAACAGTTCAAGATGATCAGTGACCTGATCAAGATGACCGGTGCGAAGATTCCTGGCGGGGTGCTCGAGCATCAGAAGACGTCATGGATCGAGAACCGCGCACTCCAGCAGGTCCAGCCCGCGAATTACGACGGCGATGTGGTTCTCTACCTGGCCGATCGCTACCACGATGGCGCGATCGAGCTGGAGCCCCGTTATGCGGAGCGCCGACCCAACGGGGGCTGGGACGAGTACTTGCCGAACTTGGAAATCATCCACATCCCCGGCGACCACCTGCAGATCATCGATGAGCCCAGGATCGGGAAAATCGGCGCGGACCTCACCGCTAAACTCGCCCGGATCGACTCATCGGGCGTGAAAGGGAGCAAGTGAGCACTACCGCCGAAAAACTCGCCGACCTGCGGAAGCGACTGGAACTCGCTCAGGAACCGGCGGGCGAGGCCGGCGTGGCGAAGCGGGCGCGTAAGGGGATACCCAGCGCTCGGGACCGAATCAACATGCTGCTCGACCCGGGTAGCTTCACCGAGATCGGTGCGCTGGTACGCCGGCCCGGCGACCCGGCCGCGCTGTACGGGGACGGTGTGGTCACCGGGCACGGGCTGGTCGACGGCCGCCCGGTGGCGGTGTTCTCCCACGACCAGACCGTGTACGGCGGGTCGGTGGGCGAGATGTTCGGCCGTAAGGTCGCCGCGATCATGGAGTACGCCGCGAAGGTCGGCTGCCCGATGATCGGGATCAACGATTCCGGCGGCGCCCGCGTGCAGGAGGCGGTGTCCTCGCTGGCCTGGTACGCCGAGCTGAGCACCCGGCAGGAGCCGCTTTCGGGGATGGTGCCCACGATTTCGATGATTCTGGGCAACTGTGCGGGCGGCGCGGTGTATTCGCCTATCAACACCGATGTCGTGGTGGCGGTGGAATCCGCGCATATGTTCGTCACCGGTCCGAAGGTGATCCGGGAGGTCACCGGCGAGGACGTGAGCCTGGAAGAGCTGGGCGGCGCGCACGCGCAGGCCCAGTACGGCAATATCCATCACATCGCCAAGGACGAGGCCGCGGCCTTCGCCTGGGTGCGCGAATACCTGTCGTATATGCCGACCAGCTGCCAGGAGCTTCCGCCGGTCGTCAATCCGGGGCTGGAACCGGAGGTCACCGACAGCGACCGGGAACTGAACTCGATCGTCCCGGATTCCGATAATGCCGGTTACGACATGCACGACGTTCTGCTGCGGATCTTCGACGACGGTGCCTTCCACGAATACGGCGCGGAAGCCGGGAAGAACATCATCACCGGTTTCGCCCGGGTGGACGGTCGCAGCGTGGGCGTGGTCGCCAATCAGCCGATGGTGTACGCCGGGGCCCTCGACGCCCGTGCCTCGGACAAGGCCTCGCATTTCATCCGGTTGTGCGATGCCTACGAGATCCCGCTGGTGCTCGTGGTCGACACCCCCGGTTTCATGCCGGGTGTGGAACAGGAGAAGATCGGCGTCATCAAACGCGGCGGCCGATTCCTGTTCGCGTTCGTGGAGGCCACGGTGCCCAAGGTGACCGTGGTCGTCCGTAAGGCCTACGGCGGCGGGTACGCCGTGATGGGGTCCAAGCAGTGCGGTGCCGACGTGAATCTTGCCTGGCCGACGGCTCGTATCGCGGTGATGGGCGCGGAAAGCGCGGTGAGCCTGATCGGGGCGAGCCAGATCGCCGCCGCGCCGGAGGACCAGAAAGCGGCCGTTCGCCAGCAGCTCGTCGATTTCTACAACGCCACCGTGGCCACGCCCTGGGTGGCGGCCGAACGCGGTTTCATCGACGCGGTGATCGAGCCGGCGCAGACCCGGCTGGAACTGCGCCGCGCGCTACAACTGTTGCGCGACAAGACGGTGATCCGCAACCCGCGTAAACACCATCTGCTGCCGCTGTGACGGGCTGCGGTTCGGGTCGCGCCGGATAACGGCGCCGGCGCGACCCGAACCGCTGCGAGACCCCGAGTTCAGCCGACGATGGACGCGGATTCGATCACCACGTTTTTTGTCGGCACGTCCTGGTGCATACCTTGCGACGAGGTCGACACCTTGGCGATTTCGTCGACGACGTCGGTGCCGTCGGTGACGGCGCCGAAGACGGCGTAACCCCAGCCCTGACCCGCCGGCTGGGTGTGGTTGAGGAAATCGTTGTCGGCGACATTGATGAAGAACTGCGCCGTCGCCGAATGCGGGTCGTTGGTGCGCGCCATCGCGACCGTGTACTTGTCGTTCTTGAGGCCGTTGGCGGCCTCGTTCTGAATGGGCGTTTTGGTGGGCTTCTGCTGCATCTGACCGTCGAAGCCGCCGCCCTGGATCATGAAGCCCGGGATCACGCGATGGAAGATCGTGCCGTCGTAGTGTCCGGACTCGACGTATTCGACGAAGTTGCGGACGGTGTCCGGCGCCTTCGCCTCGTCCAGCTGGAGGCCGATGGTTCCGTAGTTCGTCTCGAGATTCACCTTGGTCATGCCCCTACCTTTCCATTACCGCCGCCGTACCCCGCGCATAAGGGGGTGATTTCCGGGCCGATTGTGCCAGCCGCCCCTCTTTACCCCGTTCCGCCACTTTTTATGCCCTGTTCGCCTGGAGTGTTTTCGTTCCGCCGGGTACGCGCCGGGGTATCAGCGGGCCGGGCGCGGTGCGCCCAAGTAGCATGCCAGCGTGCCAGAAGTAGCCACCGCAGTTCTGACGAAGACGCCACCCGAGCCGGGGCCGAGGGGTTAGCCGAGGGATTTACGGGTCGCGCGTCTCGCAGCGATAGTCA
>NZ_JARWOV010000270.1 GCF_029868855.1 Nocardia carnea
GGGCGAGGCCCCCCCCAGGGGGCCCCCCCCCCCGGGACCGCCCAAAAAAACCAAAAAAAACCCCCCCCCCCCCCCCCCCCCCGCCCCCCCCCCCCCCCCCCCCCCCCCCCAAAACCCCCCCCCCCCCCACCCCCCCCCCCCCACCACCCCCCCCCCCCCCCCCCCCCCCCCCCCCCGGGCGCCGCCCGCGGCCGCCCCCCCCCCCCCCCCGGGGCCCCCCCCCCCCCCCCCGGGGCGCCTAAACCGCCAAAACACAACCCGGCCCCCCACACCCCGGGGCGGGGCCCACGACCGGGGTTCTCCTCGTGCCCGGACCGCTGCCGGCCCGGATCGGTATGGGCTGATCAGCGGATACGGAAGATGACCAGACGCTGGACCACGAAGTTGATGACGGTCGCCGTCCCCTGGGCGATCACATAGGCCAGCGGCACCCGCCACCACAGGCCCTCGTCGAAGGCTTCGTAGAACACCCAGTTGATCCCGACCTGCACGCAGAACGTAAGACCGTAGAGCGCGACCACTGCGACGAACCGGGCCCGGCTGGGCGGCGCGTTGAAAGTCCACCGCCGGTTGATCAGATACGCGGTCGTGGTGCCGGCGATGAACCCGATCGCCTTCGCGATGTTCACCGGCAGCCCCGCCACCTCGAGCAGTAGCCAGTACAGGCCGAAATCCACCACCGCCGAGAGCGCACCCGTGGCCACAAACCGGACCAGCTGGGTCTTCAGGCCGATCTCCGCGCTCGCCTGCCCGGCAGTATTCGGCGCGAGCCCGGCCGTCACCTGCTCCTCGGGCGAGACGGAAAGATCCCCGGTTTCCCCCGGCGCTACCCGAGGTCCCCGGCTTACGGCATTGCTTTCAGGGGCCACCGCCCGAAATCTACTTGCCGAACCCACCCGTCGGCCCCCCGGGTAACCAACACCGCCGAATTCCCTCCTCCCCCGCTTCCAGTAACGGGTAAACCCCAATGGGTGGGGCCCGCCCCTGGTCTGGAGCGACGGAGCGGGGGAGCGCAGCGGAGGAGCGGAGGAGTGAAGACCAGGGGTCACGAGGGCCCCACCCTCGAGCCGCGGAGCGGCTCCGAAATTACAGCCCGCCCCTCCACGGACGGCCCACCCGCGAGCACGGCCGACAGCACCCCGCCCCCCGCACCGCGAAGCCGGAACGCCTCCATATCTCCTCCACTTACAGCCCTCCCCCGATAGCAGGGGCCGACATTTCCGAACCCCGCACCGCGGAGCCGGAGAGCCTCCGAAATCACAGCCCCGCCCTCACCGACGGCCCAGCCCGATAACACGACCGACAGCGTCCCGACCCCCGCCGCGGAGCCGGAGCACCTCGAAATCACAGCCCCCGCCCTTCACAGAAGGTCCACCGCCGAGACCATGGTCAACAAGGTCCGCCGCAGCCGACGCCGGACCAACAACCGGAGCGGCCGCCGGACTCACAGCCGCAGGGCCGCCCATGTTGCAGTAGCCTCTATGCCGATGTCCACGAAAGCTCCGACCTCGACCCAGTCGGCCGGTACCGAGACCCCGGCGGCCGGCGAACCCGATACAGCTGTTACCGGGTTCGCACTACCCACCACCACCCGGAAACTCGCCGGATGGGCTCGTACCGCCGCGACCACCGCCGAGGTGCTCTCGACGAGCGACCCGGAACTCATCGCCGAAGCGGTCGCCAAGGTCGCCACGGACAACGATGGCAAACCGGCTCATCTGCGGCGCGGCGTGATCGCCCGCGGTCTCGGCCGCTCCTACGGCGACAACGCGCAGAACGCGGGTGGCCTGGTCGTCGATATGACCGCACTGAACAAGATCCACCGGATCGACCGGGACAGCCGGTTGGTGGATGTCGACGCGGGCGTGAATCTCGACCAGTTGATGAAGGCCGCACTGCCGTTCGGCCTGTGGGTCCCGGTGCTGCCGGGCACCCGGCAGGTCACCGTCGGCGGCGCGATCGGTTCCGATATCCACGGTAAGAACCATCACAGTGCGGGCAGTTTCGGTAATCATGTGCGGTCGATGCAGCTGCTCACCGCCGACGGCACCGTGCAGTCCATCAGCCCGAAGAAGAATGCGAAGCTGTTCTGGGCCACCGTCGGCGGCTGCGGTCTGACCGGGATCATCCTGCGGGCCACCATCGAGATGACCCCGACCGAAACCGCGTATTTCATCGCCGACGGCGATGTGACGTCGGGTCTCGACGAGACAATCGCCTTCCACAGCGACGGTTCCGAGGACAAATACGAGTACAGCTCGGCGTGGTTCGACGCGCTCAGCCCGATGCCGAAGCTCGGCCGGGCGGTGATTTCGCGCGGTTCGCTGGCGAAGCTGGACCAACTGCCGAAGAAGCTGCAGAAGAACCCGCTCGGATTCACCGGGAAAACGTTCCTCACCTTCCCCGATGTCTTCCCGAACGGTCTGCTCAACAACAAGACATTCACGCTGGCGACCGAGATCTGGTATCGCAAGGGCGCGACCTACCGGCAGAAGCCGCAGAACCTGACGGCCTTCTACCATCCGCTCGATATGCTCGGCGAGTGGAACCGCGCGTACGGTTCGCGTGGCTTCCTGCAGTACCAGTTCGTGGTGCCGCCGGAAGCGGTGGCGGAGTTCAAGCAGATCCTCATCGATATCCAGGCCAGCGGGCACTATTCGTTCCTCAACGTGTTCAAGTACTTCGGTGAGGGCAACCAGGCGCCGTTGAGTTTCCCGATGCCGGGCTGGAATGTCTGCCTGGACTTCCCGATCGCACCCGGTCTCAACGAGTTCGTCACCGAATTGGACCGGCGGGTCCTCGAATTCGGTGGGCGGCTCTACACCGGGAAGGATTCGCGTACCACCGCCGAAACCTTCCATCAGATGTATCCCCGGATCGACGAGTGGATCAAGGTGCGCCGCAGCGTCGACCCGACAGGCGTATTCATGTCCGATATGGCGAGAAGGCTGGAGCTTCAGTGATCAACGCGGTAGGCAATCCGCAGTCCATTCTGCTGTTCGGCGGGACCTCGGAAATCGGCCTCGCGATCTGTGCGGAATACCTGAAGAAGGGCCCCGCCCGGGTGGTCCTGGCCGTTGTGCCCGGTGATCCGCTACGCGATACCGCAGTCGATCGGATGAAGGCTTCCGGGGCGAGCCAGGTCGATGTGATCGATTTCGACGCGCTCGATACCGCCGCGCACCCCGAGGTCGTCGAAAAGGCGTGGGCCGAGGGCGATATCGATGTCGCCATCGTGGCGTTCGGTTTGCTCGGCAATGCCGAGGAACTGTGGCAGGACCAGCGCAAGGCCGTCCAGATCGCGCAGATCAACTACACCGCTGCCGTCTCGGTGGGTGTGCTGATCGGCGAGAAGATGAAGGCGCAGGGCTTCGGGCGGATCATCGCCATGTCCTCGGCCGCCGGTGAGCGGGTCCGGCGCTCGAATTTCGTCTACGGCTCCACCAAGGCCGGCCTGGACGGTTTCTACCTGGGTCTCGGCGAGGCGCTGCGGCCGTTCGGGCCGCGCGTGCTGGTGATCCGGCCCGGTCAGGTGCGCACCACCACCACGATCGAGCACTGGAAGGCCACCGGCGCCAAAGAGGCACCGCTCACCGTGGACAAGGAAGAAGTGGCGGCACTGGCCGTCGCGGCGTCGGAGAAGGGCAAGGAGCTCATCTGGGCGCCGGGCGCGTTCCGGTACGTGATGATGATCCTGCGCCATATCCCGCGCCCGATCTTCCGCAAACTCCCCGTCTGACGAGCCGCATCCCGGCGATGCGATCGGCCCGGCCCGGCGGTGAAGTTCCGCCGGCCGGTCGGGCCGTAGCCAGGTCGGGCTGCTGAAGCGCCGATCAGGGCCACGGCCGAGATGTGCAGCGCCCGGCTCGCTGGTCCCGCTCGTCGCGATCGCGCCGATCGGCACAAACTCGAAGGGGGGGGGGGGGGGGGGGGGGGGGGGGGGGGCGGCGGGGCGGGGGGGGGGGTGGGGGGACCCCCCCCCCCGGGGCGGGGGGGGGGGGGGGGGGGGGTGGGGGGGGGTTGGGGTGGGGGGGCCCCCGCCCCCGCCCCCCCGCGGC